>NZ_JBARVQ010000875.1:0-1756 GCF_049646345.1 Albidovulum sp.
GATCCGACTCCTATGCCTAAGTCTTGAGTAAATTGTAGCTTTTCGGGCAACGACCGCGTGGTCGTGTGACTCGAGAATCAGCTACAGCCCCTTCCCGCCCAAAAGTTGCGCCCCGTCGATTGCCTAACCCGCCCGTCCTGCCGTATTGTCCGGCCAACAGAACAAGAAAAGAGCAGCGAATGGCCGAAGACCTCCTGACCGGCGCCAGCGATCAATCCTACGACGCCTCCTCGATCGAGGTGCTCGAAGGGCTGGAACCCGTCCGCAAACGCCCCGGCATGTATATCGGCGGCACCGATGAACGCGCGCTCCATCACCTTGTGGCCGAAGTGCTCGACAACTCGATGGACGAAGCCGTCGCAGGCCACGCGAACCGGATCGAGGTTGAACTGCACGCCGATCACTCCGTCACGGTGCGCGACAATGGCCGCGGCATGCCCTTCGACCCGCATCCGAAATTCCCCGGCAAATCCGCGCTCGAAGTCATCCTGTGCACGCTGCACGCGGGCGGCAAGTTCTCCGGCAAGGCCTACCAGACCAGCGGCGGCCTGCACGGGGTCGGCGCCTCGGTCGTCAACGCGCTGTCCGATACGATGGTCGTGCAGGTCGCCCGCGACCGCAAGCTGGTCGAACAGCGCTTTGCGCGCGGCATCCCGCTTGGCCCCCTGACCGAACTTGGCGCCGCCCCCAACCGGCGCGGCACCACCACAACCTTCCACCCCGACGCCGATATCTTCGGCCACCTGAAATTCAAACCCGCCCGCCTGCTCAAGATGGTCAAATCCAAGGCCTATCTCTTTTCGGGCGTCGAGATTCGCTGGAAATCCGAGGTTGACGACGGCGAAACCCCGCTTGAGGCGACGTTCCACTTCCCCGGCGGCCTCGCCGACTACCTTGGCGAGCAACTGACAAACGCCACGACCTATGCCGACCGCCCCTTCGCGGGCAAGGTCAGCTTTGAAGAGAAATTCAACACCCCCGGCTCGGTCGAATGGGCGATCAACTGGACGCCCTCGATCGACGGCTTCATCCAGTCCTATTGCAACACCGTGCCCACGCCCGAAGGCGGCACGCATGAGGCCGGGTTCTGGGCCGCCGTGCTCAAAGGCATCCGCGCCTACGGCGAACTGGTCAACAACCGCAAGGCCAAGGATATCACCCGCGACGACCTGACCACCGGCGGCTGCGCGATGGTGTCCTGCTTCATCCGTGAACCCGAATTTGTCGGCCAGACCAAGGACCGGCTGGCCACCACCGACGCCCAGCGCCTTGTCGAAGGCGCGGTGCGCGACCATTTCGACAACTGGCTGGCCGCTGATACCAAATCGGCGGGCGCGATCCTCGATTTCCTCGTGCTGCGGGCCGAAGAACGCCTGCGCCGCCGTCAGGAAAAGGAAACCGCCCGCAAGACCGCCACCAAGAAACTGCGGCTGCCCGGCAAGCTGACCGATTGCTCTGCCACCGGGCGCGAGGGAACCGAGCTTTTCATCGTCGAAGGCGATTCCGCCGGCGGCTCCGCGAAAATGGCCCGCGAACGCAAGACGCAGGCCCTGCTGCCGTTGCGCGGCAAGATCCTGAACGTGCTGGGCGCGGCCTCGTCCAAGCTGGGCAGCAATGCCGAGATTTCCGATCTCTGTCAGGCACTTGGCGTCGGCATGGGCACCAAGTTCCGGCTTGACGACCTGCGCTATGACAAGGTCATCATCATGACCGATGCCGATGTCGACGGCGCTCATATCGCCAGCCTGCTGATGAC
>NZ_JBARVQ010000876.1:0-2868 GCF_049646345.1 Albidovulum sp.
GGTCACCGCCAAGGCACCGACTCCGCAGATGGCGATTGCCCGGATGGACCGCGCCCTGCGCGAATTCCGCATTCGCGGCGGGTCGACCAACATCGCCTTTGTCGAGAACCTGCTGAAGCACCCGACCTTCCTCAACGACACCTATACGACGAAGTTCATAGACACGACGCCGGGCCTTTTCAACTTCAAGAAGCGCCGCGACCGGGCGACGAAAATCCTGACCTATATCGCCGACATCACGGTGAACGGACACCCGGAGACCGCTGGCCGCGCGAAACCACATGCCGAGGCGCGCACGCCGAAGCCGCCGGTTCTGCGCGCGCGCCCTGCCCCGGGTACCCGCAACCTTCTTGAGGAAAAAGGCCCGCAGGCCGTCGCCGACTGGATGGCGTCACAGAAGAAACTGCTGCTGACCGACACCACCATGCGCGACGGGCACCAGTCGCTGCTGGCGACCCGGATGCGGTCGATCGACATGATCAAGGTAGCACCCGCCTATGCGGCGAACCTGCCCGAGCTTTTCAGCGTCGAATGCTGGGGTGGCGCCACATTCGACGTGGCCTATCGCTTCTTGCAGGAATGCCCCTGGCAGCGTCTGCGCGACCTGCGCAAGGCGATGCCGAACCTGATGACGCAGATGCTGCTGCGCGCCTCGAACGGCGTCGGCTATACCAACTATCCCGACAACGTCGTGCAGGAATTCGTGCGCCAGGCCGCGACAACCGGCATCGACGTCTTCCGCGTCTTCGACAGCCTCAACTGGGTCGAGAACATGCGCGTCGCGATGGATGCGGTGGTCGAAAACGGCAAGATCTGCGAAGGTACGATCTGCTATACCGGCGACATCCTGAACCCGGACCGCGCGAAATACAGCCTGAACTACTATGTCAATATGGGCAAGGAGCTGAAGGCCGCAGGCGCTCATGTGCTCGGTCTCAAGGATATGGCGGGGCTTCTGAAACCCGCCTCGGCCCGTGTCCTCTTCAAGGCGCTGAAGGAAGAGGTCGGGTTGCCGATCCATTTCCACACCCATGACACGTCCGGCATTGCCGGGGCCACGATCCTTGCCGCCGCCGATGCGGGCGTCTCGGCGGTCGACGCAGCGATGGATGCCTTCTCGGGCGGCACCTCGCAGCCCTGCCTTGGCTCCATTGTCGAGGCGCTGGCCCATACCGAACGCGATACCGGGCTCGACATGTCGGTGATCCGCGAGATTTCCAATTACTGGGAAGGCGTGCGCCACCAATATGCGGCGTTTGAGAGTGGTCTGGAGGCCCCGGCGTCGGAAGTCTACCTGCATGAAATGCCGGGCGGCCAGTTCACCAACCTCAAGGCACAGGCCCGCAGCCTCGGGCTTGAGGACCGCTGGCCGGAAGTGGCGCAGTCCTATGCCGACGTGAACCAGATGTTCGGCGATATCGTCAAGGTGACGCCGTCCTCCAAGGTCGTAGGCGACATGGCCCTGATGATGGTGGCCCAGAACCTGACACGGGCCGAGGTCGAGGATGCGTCAACCGACGTGGCCTTCCCGGACTCGGTCGTCGACATGATGCGCGGCAATCTCGGCCAGCCGCCGGGCGGGTTCCCGGCAGCCATCGTCGGGAAGGTGCTGAAGGGCGACAAACCCAATACAGAACGGCCGGGCAAGCATCTGAAACCCGTTGATCTGGAAGTGACCCGCGCGAGCCTGTCGAAAGAGCTTCTGGGCTTTGCCGTCGATGATGAGGATCTGAACGGCTACCTGATGTATCCCAAGGTCTTTCTCGACTATATGGGCCGTCACCGGCTTTACGGGCCTGTGCGCACCCTGCCCACCCGCACCTTCTTCTACGGCATGCAGCCCGGCGAGGAAATTTCGGCCGAGATCGACCCCGGCAAGACATTGGAAATCCGGCTTCAGGCGGTGGGCGAGACCAACGAGGAAGGCGAGGCCAAGGTCTTTTTCGAACTCAACGGCCAGCCCCGCGTCATCCGGGTGCCGAACCGTGCGATCAAGGCCAAGACGGCTGCCAAGCCGAAGGCCGCCGACGGCAACCCGAACCATATCGGCGCACCGATGCCGGGCTCGGTCGCCTCTGTGGCCGTCAAGCCGGGCCAGACGGTCAATGCAGGCGACCTGTTGCTGACCATCGAGGCGATGAAAATGGAAACCGGCATCCATGCTGACCGGGCCGCGACCGTAAAGGCGGTGCTGATCCATGCAGGCAGCCAGATCGAGGCCAAGGATCTGCTGGTCGAGCTGGAATAACGCTCCGGGCCACCGGAACCAGGCCTGATCCTAGCGGCAAAGCTGATTAACCCATGCAATGGGGCGGATTTCGGTCCGCCCCTTCTGCTTTCCGGGACAGCACGGCAACTTTCTGCCCCCGGGATGCGTTTTCCCTCTTGCACCCCCCCGACGAAGTTTATAAATCGCCCCTCACGGAGTGCGGGCGTAGCTCAGGGGTAGAGCATAACCTTGCCAAGGTTAGGGTCGTGAGTTCGAATCTCATCGCCCGCTCCAACGATCAAAGGGCACCTTAGGGTGCCCTATCGTGTTTTCACCCTGACACCATCAGCTCACATGCCGCACTTCGGCACCCTTACGTTTTTCATACGACGCTCCCAAATGCGCTCATCATTTTGCCACAATCTGACCGAGTACCGGAATTCCTGCCTTCACGGATCGGCAGCGAAGCATTAGCGTAAACAAGCGCATTTGCACTCCGTAGTGGAAACTATAGACGAAGGAGCGCTTAGGTGAACACAATTGTGGCATAATTGCGCCGTTTTATTGACTCGTCCGACGGTTCGGACAATTTTTTTTCGAGTAAGGGTTCGGCGCGCTGTGTGCCGGTATTTTAAATTCATTCCATGAGGAGGGTGGTT
>NZ_JBARVQ010000877.1:0-3497 GCF_049646345.1 Albidovulum sp.
GATCAGATGATCCTCTCGGCCGCTGGCGCGGTCGATCACGACGCTATCGTGACCGCGGCTGAAGCCATTTTCGGCACCCTTAAACCCGTCGGTGCCCGGCCCTTGCAACGTGCCGCCTGGACGGGCGGCGAACGGCGCGAAGTCAAGGATCTTGAGCAGGTCCATTTCGCCATGGGCTTCGAGGCGCCCGCCGTGACCGCCGATGATTTCTTCACCGCGCAGGTCTATGCCACGGCGCTGGGTGGTGGCATGTCCTCGCGCCTCTTCCAGAAAATCCGGGAAGAGCGGGGGCTGTGTTATTCGATCTATGCCCAGGCGGGTGCCTATGAGGATACCGGCATGATCACCATCTATGCCGGCACCTCGGCCGAAGAGATCGGCGATCTGTGCGGGTTGACGATGGATGAGCTGAAGCGCGCCGCTGAGGATATGAGCGAGGCCGAGCTTGCCCGTGCCCGTGCCCAGATGAAGGCCGGGATGCTGATGGGGCTGGAAAGTCCGTCATCGCGGGCCGAACGCATGGCGCGGCATCTGGCGATCTGGGGCCGGGTACAGGATGTGGCCGAAACCGCGGCCGAGATCGATGCGGTCACCCGTGCGGGCATCCGCACCTTTGCCGAAGGGCTGGCCGGACGGGCCGAGACCGCGCTTGCGCTTTATGGGCCGGTTGAACGTGCCCCGACGCTGGAGGCATTGCGCGACAGGCTCGCGGCCTGATGCTGCTCAGGCGGCGCAGGATCCGGATCGAGACCGAGCGCATGACGCTGCGCCTGCCGCAGCATGGCGATTTTCGTGCCTGGGCCAGTTTGCGCGACGACAGCCGAGAATTCCTGACGCAATGGGAGCCTGTCTGGTCGCCCGACCACCTGACACGCAAGGCGTTTACCAACCGCGTCTACTGGGCGCAGCGGGCGGAAAGCGGCGGGACGGCGGTGCCGCTCTTTCTGATCCGACGCGCGGATGAGGCGCTGCTGGGCGCGGTGACGGTCGACAATATTCGCCGGGGACCGGCGCAGGCGGCGACGATCGGCTACTGGATTGGCGCGGATCATGCCCGGCAAGGCTACATGGCCGAAGCCCTGCGCGCGGTGATCCACTACTGCTTTACCACGCTCGACCTCTCGCGTCTTGAAAGTGCCTGCCTGCCGGAAAACGCCGCCTCGCGCGGGGTGCTGGAAAAATGCGGCTACAAATACGAAGGCGTGGCGCAGAGCTACCTGCAGATCAACGGCCGCTGGCGCAACCACGTCCTTTACGCCAACCTGCGCGGCGACCGGCGGGGCCGGACCGAGATCGGATGAGTGTAAGGTGGGTTTAAACCCACCTTACTAGGGCGGGTGTCGAAGGCCAGCGCCCGGAAATCACGGTCTGGTAAGGTGGGTTCAAACCCACCTTACGCGAACGTTCCGAACACGGAGGCGTGAGCAGGAGCGGTTTTGACTTCGCTGAGCGTGTGAAACCGGCTTAGTCTGGTGGCGGAGGTGTTTGCCATGGTCCGTATCTGCCTTCCCATGCTTGTCATTCTTGCCGCCGCTTTGCCCGCCGCCTCCCAGACCCGCACGCCAAGCCATCATTGTATCGCCATTGCCGATACCGCGCCCGAACTGGTCTGGCATGCCGGATGGGGCGACCCGTTGCCATCCGAGACCGTGCGCCTGTCCTATATCGGCCATTCGACCTATTTTCTTGAGACCCATGGCGGCCTTTCCGTCGCGACCGACTATACCGGCATGCTTGGCCCCGCTGATATCGTGCCCGACGTGGTGACCATGAACCATGCCCATAGCTCGCACTGGACGTCTCACCCCGATCCCCGCATCCCCAATGTCCTGCAGGGCTGGGACTATACCGGTGAGCCTGCCGGGCATCACCTCGACCTCGGCGAGATACTGGTCCGCAATGTGCCGACCGATATCCGCCGCCCCGGCGGCGCTGTGGAACCCGCGGGCAATTCGATCTTTGTCTTCGAGGTGGCCGGGCTCTGCATTGGCCATCTTGGCCATTTGCACCACGAGCCGACGCCCCGGCAATATGCCGCCCTTGGGCGGCTCGACCTGGTGATGGTGCCGGTCGATGGCGGCATGACGCTGGACCTGGCAGCAATGACCCGGGTGGTGAAACGGCTGCGCTCCTCCGTCGTCCTGCCGATGCACTGGTTCGGCGCGGGAACACTCTCGGCCTTTCTCTCGGGCATGGAGGATGAGTTCGTCATTGATCTTCGCGAAGGGGCCTCGCTTGAGGTTTCACTCGCCAGCCTGCCAGCCCGGCCCACGGTGATCGTGCTGATGCCCCGGCTATTGGAATAGGCTTGCCGGATCGCGCCCGGCATGGTTCACCGGGATCATGCTAAACCCAGCCGATGCCGCCTTTGCCGAAACGCTCGCCACCCTGCTGCCCGAGGGGGTCGTGGGCCCCGCCGGGCCACGCTATCTGGAAGAACCGCGTCGCAGGGCTTTGACACCCGCCGCCCTCGTCGCCCGCCCGCGGTCGACGGCAGAGGTCGCGGCGATCGTACGTGCCTGCGCCGCTGCACGGGTGAGCATCCTGCCCTGGGGCGGCGGGACCGGTTTGGTGCTGGGGCAGGTGATGCCGGAAGGACCCGCCCCGCTGACCCTGTCGCTGGAGCGGATGAATGCCTTGCGCGGAATCTGGGCCGAGGAAGGGCTGATGGTGGCCGAAGCAGGCATGACGCTCGCCGAGGTGCAGGCGGCGGCAGATGGAGCGGGGCGGCTTTTCCCCCTCTCGCTCGCCTCCGAGGGCACCGCCCGGATCGGTGGCAACCTGGCCACCAATGCCGGCGGCACGGCGGTCCTGCGTTATGGCAATGCGCGCGACCTTTGTCTGGGGGTGGAGGCGGTTCTGCCGGACGGGTCCGTGCTGAACGGGCTGAAACGGCTGCGCAAAGACAATACCGGCTATGATCTGAAGGACCTTCTGATCGGCTCCGAAGGCACGCTCGGCATCCTCACCGCCGCCACCTTGCGGCTTTTCCCGAAACCGGCTGCCACTGGCACGGCGATGTTCGTCGTTACCGGTCCAGAGGCGGCGCTGTCGCTTCTGTCGCTCATGCAGGAGGCGACCGGCGGCAATGTCACGAGTTTCGAACTGATCCACGGTCAGGGTCTTTTGTTCCTTGATGAGGTTGTGCCCGAGCAGCGCCAGCCCTTCGCCGACCGCCCCGAATGGTCGGTTCTGGTGGAGATCGGACTGCCCCCCGGTCTTGACCCCGAAACGGTTCTGGCCGGGATCTATGAGGCCGCCGGGGATCACGTTACCGATGGCGTGATCGCCTCAAGCGCGGCGCAGGCGAAAGGGCTTTGGGACTTGCGCGAGGCCCTGCCCGAGGGCAACCGCAGGATCGGTGCCATCGCCTCGCACGACATCTCACTGCCCTTGTCTGAAATCGGGGCGTTCCTGCGCCGTGCGGGGCCTGCGGTGGAACGGCTTGGCCCTTTCCGCATCAACTGTTTCGGCCATCTGGGCGATGGCAATCTGCA
>NZ_JBARVQ010000878.1:0-3949 GCF_049646345.1 Albidovulum sp.
CGGCACGCCATGGGCCGAGAAGATCACCGGCCGGTCCGTTGGCGCATCGTCCAGTTCCTCGACAAAGACCGCGCCCTTGGCGCGCAAGCCATCGACCACGAACTTGTTGTGCACGATCTCATGCCGGACAAAGACCGGCGCGCCCCATTTCTCCAACGCCATCTCGACGATCTTGATGGCGCGGTCGACGCCTGCGCAAAAGCCGCGCGGGGCAGCAAGATAAAGGGTCAGCGCGGGCCGGTCCATCGGGATCTCCTGCGGGTCCAGCATGGGGCTGGCCCGGGTCATTTTCGATACACTGGCGCCGGAAATCTGACGAGTGGGCTCCGGACCGGTGTGGGCCCGAAATTCTGTAAGCAATCGGGCCGGGGGCGTCTAGCCCCCGAGGACACCAGCCGTGATCATGGCCAGCGCCACATAACGGCCGGTCTTGGCCAGCGCGACGAGCCCGAGAAACAGCCAGAGCGGCGTGCGCATCATGCCCGCCACCACGGTGAACCCGTCGCCGAGCGGAGCCCAACTGAGCAGCAGGGTCCAGACGCCATAGCGGGCGTACCAGTCCTGCGCGTGGGCCAGTTGCGCCGGGCGCACCGGAAACCAGCGCCGGTCGCGAAATTGGCAGACCCACCGGCCCAGAACGTAATTCACCACCGCTCCCAGCGTATTGCCGATCGATGCCACGGCAATGATCAGCGGCAGACCGACGCGACCGTCGGCCTGAACCGCGACAAAGACGATCTCTGACTGCAAAGGCAGCAAGGTTGCAGCACCGAACGCCGCCGTGAACAGCCCCAGGAGTGACAGAAATTCGGTCATGTAAGGTTCGCCGCAGGGGTCATGCCCGGGCCCCGGTCACTCGTCATCAGTGACGGCACTGTCTTCGCGGTCAAGACATGGGTCGCGCGGCGGGCGGTGACAAACGGCACGCTCAACCTGCCGCAAGCGCCAGCAGCGCGTCCACATCCAGATGGGCTTCCATGTGATCGGCAAGCGCATCCAGCGTGATTTCGACACTGGCACCGTAACGGGCCTGCGACTGGCTGCCGAGTGCGGCCAGAAAGGCCGTGCGGAACGCATCGCCGGTGAACATGCCGTGCAGATAGCTGCCCATGATACGGCCATCGGCGGATGCCGCGCCTTCGGGCATGCCATCCACATGGGCGAAGGGCCGGGCGCGGTCGGGGCCATCGGTGCGGCCGATATGGATCTCATAGCCCTCCATCGCGGCACCGGTCGCGGCATGCAGGGCGCTGGTGCGCGTCAGGCGTTTGTCCGGGCTCATGACCGTTGTCACATCCAGGTGGCCAAGCCCCGGTGTTTCGCCCGCCGGGCCTTCGATCCCCTCTGGGTCGGAAATGCCTTGGCCCAGCATCTGATAGCCGCCGCAGATGCCCAACACATGGCCGCCGCGCCGGATATGGGCGGCAAGGTCGATATCCCAACCCTGTTCGCGCAGGAACGCCAGATCGCCCCGCGTGGATTTCGATCCGGGGAGGATGACAAGGGTCGTATCCCCGGGGATCGGCTCGCCCGCGCGGACCATGGTCAGGCTGACCGCAGGTTCGAGTTTCAGGGGATCGAGATCGTCGAAATTGGCGATGCGGGAAAGCGCAAGGCAGGCGATCTTCAGCGGGCCGCCATTGGTGGTGCCGCCAAGGTCGAGCGCATCTTCGGCAGGCAGCTTTGCGGCATCGTTGAAATAGGGTAGCACGCCAAAGCCGCGCCAACCGGTCCGGGTCTCGATCAGCCGGTAGCCGTCGTCAAAAAGGCTCGGATCGCCCCGGAACTTGTTGATCAGGAAGCCTGCGACCATTCCCGCATCCACGGGATCGAGCACAGCCTGCGTACCGATGATCTGGGCAATCACCCCGCCCCGGTCGATATCGCCTGCCAGCACCACGGGCACGCCCGCCGCGCGGGCAAATCCCATATTGGCGATGTCGCCTGCCCGCAGATTGACCTCGGCCGGGCTGCCCGCGCCTTCGACGATGATCAGATCATGGGCCGCTTTCAGGCGGTTGAAGCTGTCCAGAACGGACCTCAGAAGTTGCGGTTTCAGGGCGGAATAGTCTCTTGCCCGGACCGTTGTCAGCCGCTTTCCCTGCACGACAACCTGCGCCCCGGTATCGGTCTCGGGCTTGAGAAGGACCGGGTTCATATCGGTATGCGGCTCCAACCCGCATGCCAGCGCCTGCAAGGCCTGCGCCCGGCCGATCTCACCCCCGTCCACAGTGACGGCGGCATTGTTCGACATGTTCTGTGGTTTGAACGGAGCGACCGAGAGCCCCCGCCGCCGTGCTGCCCGACATAGCCCCGCGACCAGCAGCGACTTGCCGACATTGGAGCCGCAGCCTTGGATCATCAGCGCTTTGGTCACCGCGTCATACCTTGTACTGTTGCAAAAGCTGCGTGGCCCAGACCGGAGGCCGCGGCCAGCTTCTGCGCCCTTCTTCGTCCCAAAGACGGCTTGTTTCTGTCAGCGACCCGCGTTCAATTAGGGCGTTTAAAAACGCGTCATGCGGATAGAGAAAGCAATCTGCATGATTCAGAAAAGCGATATAGATCGCCTTTCCGACGTATTTCTTATCGATTGTCAGCCGCGACTTAAGCTGAACCTTCAATACGGTTTCGCCGTCGATGTGACATGCGATGAAATCAGCGCCCTGCCAATCGTCAGTCAGGCGCAGACAATTGAAACCATAGTTGGCAAGCCGTGCTGCAACCTTCTGAAAGTTGTAGTTTTCCTTCTGCCGTGAATTCAGGTCCCGATAGTCGATTTCTTCAAACAAAGTCGCCTCACCCCTGAACCGGCAGGAACGCCTCGACGGCGGCGGTGGCGATCACGATCACATTGCCATTGTCGGGATTGGCAACATTGAGCCCGCCATGGGTCGCGCTGACCGTGACCCTGCCGCGCGGCAGGGCGGTGGCGAGCACCGCGCAATCGACGGCTTCGGGCTGCTGCACACCGACGGTCACCTCAACCCTCATGGCCGTATGGTCAAGGCCAAGGGCATCGAACATAGGGATCGAGGAATGACGGATCGCGTCCTCGATCGCGCGCCGGGCGGCCTTCTGGTAGTCCTGCCCATACTGATCGTTGCCCATACCCATTTCGATGATGAACCGCTGATCGCTCATGCATCCACCTCCAGTGAAACTGAGATTGCCGCATTGGCGATCACCGTCGGTTTGCCGCCATCGGCGCGGGGCACGTCCAGCCCGCCCTTCACCACCGTCACTTTCGGCTGGCCATAGGGGAACACTGCAAGGATTGCGGTGGAATCGACCCTGTCCGGGGCCTGAACGCCGATCTCCACGTCAATCTGCATATCGCCTTTCGGACGCCCGAACAGCTCGGCCAGATTGATCGAGTTGTGCCAGAGCGCGTCTTTCACGGCGCGTATCGCGGCCTCGGTATAGTCCTGACGGCGCAGGCTGGTGCCCATGCCAAATTCGGTCAGAAGACGTTTGGCTGCCATCAGAATTCGACCCCCTTCTGGCCCTTGATCCCCGACCGGAACGGATGCTTGATCAGCGTCATTTCGGTCACGAGGTCGGCAATCTCGATCAGCTCTTCCTTGGCATTGCGGCCCGTCAGCACGACATGGGTCATCGCGGGCTTTTCATCCTTCAGGAAGGCGACCACCTCGGCCACATCCAGATAGTCGTAACGCAGGGCGATGTTGATCTCATCCAGCAGCACCATTCTGTTCCGCTCATCACGGATCAGCTCCTTGGCCTTTTCCCACCCCTTCTGCGCGGCGGCGATGTCGCGGGTCTTGTCCTGGGTTTCCCATGTAAAGCCCTCGCCCATCGCGTAGAACTGGCAGAGATGGCCGAAATTCGCCTCGATCAGCGTGCGTTCGCCGGTGGACCAGGCCCCCTTGATGAACTGGACGACGGCCGAGGGCATTTCATGCGCGATACAGCGCAGAATCATCCCGAA
>NZ_JBARVQ010000879.1:0-12384 GCF_049646345.1 Albidovulum sp.
GATCCGACGGCACGCCCAGCATCCCCGCCAGAAGGATCAGGAACATCAAGGGCGTCCATTGCCAGATATCGGCGATGATGACCGAGATCATCGCCCGGTTCACATCGGTCAGCCACGAGAAGTCGGCCGGAAGCCCAAGGTGGTCGTTGACCGGCCCGGTGCCCTGAAACAGCAGGAAGAACATCAGCCCCACCACCGCCGGCACGATCATCATCGGCGTGAGCAGGATCGAATAGAAGAGCTTGCGGCCCGGGAACTGGTCGATGAAGAGATAGGCCAGTGCCATGCCCAGAAAGAACTGCGCCGGGACCGCGACGATCATGATCAGCGCCGTGCGCCACAGCGCGCCCCAAAGCCGGGGATCGGTGGCAAGCGTCAGGTAGTTGTCGAACCAGCTGAAGACCTCCCACGCGCTGTACCAGGGGATGCCTTCCAGCGGCGTCCACCATGTCACGCTCAGATAGAGCTGCATGAAGAAGGGGAAGATGACGATGAAGAGCAGCAGAAGGAAGGTCGGCAGGATGAACCAGAAGCCCATCTTCTGCCCGTCGCGGGCCACGCCCGCCCAATAGCCCTGTGGCCTGTTGGTCGCGGCTTCGCCGCTATGTGCTTGATCGGTCATTGCTTGAGTGCTCCGAATGTCAGGCCGCGCACCAGATGTTTCTGGATCATCAGGCCAAAGACGACAGGGGGAATGGCGGCGATCACGCCGAGCGCGGCTTTCATGCCGTACATCTGACCGCCCATGGCCGAGGTCAGCGTCGCCATATAGACCGGCAACGTAACCCATTCCTTTTGCGTCAGCATCAGGGCCAGCAGGTAGTCGGACCAGTTCAGGATGAAGACAAAAAGCGCGCAGGTCGCCAGACCCGGTTTCACGATCGGCAGGGTAATCCGGTAAAAGACCCGCCAGTAAGAACAGCCTGAAACGCGCGCCGCATCCTCGATCTCGACCGGGACCTCCTCGAAGAAAGTCTTCATCAGCCAGAAGGCGAAGGGCAGCGTCACGATGCCGTAGATCAGCGACAGGCCCCACCAGGTATCACCGGCGCCGATAAAGGCCCACATCACCATCACCGGGATCATCACCGCGAGCGGCGGGAAAAGCCGCAGTTGCAAGACCGACAGCGGCAGCGACTGCGCCAGCCCGAAGCGGACGACAGCGTATGACGCCAGCGTACCCGACACGACCGCAAGCGTCGTGCCGCAGATCGATGTGACGAGGCTTGCGATCAGCGGACCTACGATGGTGCGGTCCAAGCTAACCACCAGACCCTCGGCATGACCATAGAAAATGAACTCGAAGTTCTGCCAGGTTGGGTCTTGCGGCAGCCAGGTCAGCCCGGCGACGGTAGTCCATTCCGGATAGGGCTTGAAGGCCATCGTGACCATCCACAAAAGCGGATAAAGCACGACAACGCATGCCAGAAAGATAAAGAGGTATTTCAGCGCCAGGGCGCCCCGTGACGGTTTCATCGCTGTCTCCCTGAATTTGCGGGATGGTCTGCCGGGGCGGAACTAACCCGCCCCAGCAGAACCGGGTCAGGCCGGATCGACGAGCGTCGGCCAGGTGGCGCGGCTGGCCTGGATCGCCTCGACGATGCCATTGCGCGCCTGCCGCTTGATGATCTTCTCCCACTTGCCCTGGGCCGCATCCATGGCATCGCGCACCGATTTCTGGCCGGTGATCGCCGCCTGCAGCTCTTCGTCCAGCGCGTTATCCAGCGCGGTCTGGCCGGCGAAGTTGATCGAGGGAACCGAACGGGCGATGGTCGCCGGGATCGTTTCCATCGAATAGGGCTGGTAGCTTTGGGCCACGAGCGGTTCCTTGAAGTTCGACTGCTGGAACGGGTCGAAATAGCCGCCCGGGTTGCCGGCCATCCAAGTATAAGTACGGGTCGAGCTGAGCCATTGCAGGAACAGATAGACCGCCTCGGGGTGCTTGGACTGCGACGAGATCCAGGCCGTGATGCTGTAATAGAGCACCGAGCGACGGTTGATCTGATCGCCGAAGCGCCGCCCCACCGGCAGGTGGCTGCCGATCATGCCCGTCGCTTTCGATTTCGGCGTGCCGTCGGGGTTGAACCCATCACCAAACTTCACAAGGTTGGTGTAGATCGCGGTATGCGGGATCTGCAGGTTCCACATCGTGGCATAGGCTTCGGCCCAGGTGAAGGTCAGCGCGTCCGGCGGGCTCCACTCGAACGAACGGACATGCTCCTCGGCGCATTGCAGACCAAGCTCGCTGTTCAGGTTCGGGCTGCCATCTTCGTTGAAGAAGAAGAAGTTCGGGAAATCCATCGAGGCAAAGCGCGCATAGAAGGTCGCCAGCCCCCAGAACGGGCTCATCAGGTTGCCGTTGCCGTACATTGGGCCATTGCCGAAATCCTTCCCCGTGAAGAATTTCGAGATGCGGTCTACGTCTTCCCATGTGTCGGGCGTCTTCAGCTCGATCCCGGTTTCCGTCAGGAAGGCGTCCTGCACGCGGGGGTCTTCGTAAAGCCCCTTGAGGTAGAACCAGGTCTGGTAGTCACCGTCGAGCGAGAAGGAATAGTAATCCCCGGCATAGGTATAAAGCAGTTTCTCGTTTTCCGGCGTCGTCGTGCCGCGTTCGGGATCGCCCCAGTCGGGCTGGTACTTTGCCACAAAGTCAGAACAGTTCACCGCCCCACCAGATGACACCAGATCGCCGGTCGAATTCCACGGGCCGGTGTAGATGTCGAACGTGCCGCCACCGGTGGTCACGTCCTGCATCACCTTCTTGAAAATATCCTCGGCCGGAGCGCCGATGATGTCGATCGTGATGCCGGTTTCGCGTTCCCAGACCTCCTTGGCCGAAGGACCACCTTCCGGGAAGGGTTTGGTGATCTGGCCGATGGCTCCATCGGTCAAAAGCATCGATATCTTGGTTGGCGCGTTACCGGCCGCCTGAAGCGCCTTAATCCCCTCGATCGCACGGCCTTCAGACATGGTGTTGTTGTACTGGAACCGCTCGGCGCCCTCAAACCCGGTCGGTCCGCCGGTCATGCCGGGCGCATATTCGCTGGCAAAGACTGGCGACGCGATGAACGACCCGATCCCACCGACGCCAGCGGCGGCGAAAGCGGCGGATGAACTCTGCAAGAACGTGCGGCGCGTCGGGCTGGTGAAACTTTGTGCTCTGGATTTCATTACTTCCTCCCTGATTGGCATTTTGTTTTTGCCAATCACGGTAAAGCAACGATCGTGCCAATACTGGATACGTCGACGAAAAATGCCTCTTAGTGCATTGATATTAATTCAATATATGTTCTGGAAGGTCATCCACACCAACCACGGATCCGCTGCTGAGCGCCAGGCACAGCTCGAACACGCTGATCATCTCACGGACGTTACCCGGCCAATCATAGCTCATCAACGCTTCTTCCGCGGCCTTGGAAAACCGCAACAGCGTGCCGTCCGAAACCAGTGCGGCGATCTGACGGATGACCCAGGACTTGTCCGTCCGGTCCCGCAGCGCCGGAATACCCAGCACCACGCCGTTCAGGCGATAATAAAGGTCCTGTCGGAACTGGCCGGCATCGACCAGCGACTTGAGCTTTCTGTGAGATGCCGAAATGACCCGGATATCCACCGGAACAGGTTTTGTCGCACCGACCGGCATAACCTCTTTCTCGGCCAGTACCCGCAACAGGCGTGCCTGAAGAACCAGCGGCATGTCCCCGATCTCGTCCAGGAACAATGTCCCGCCATTGGCCTGTTCGATAAGCCCCTTCTTGCCCTTTGCATTGGCCCCGGTAAAGGAATTGGGCGCATATCCGAACAATTCGCTTTCGATCAGCGTCTCGGGCAGTGCGGCGCAGTTTATGGCAACGAAGGGTCCCTTCTTCTTGCGCGAGGCATGGAGCGCCTTGGCGACATATTCCTTGCCCACGCCGGTCTCACCTTCAAGGATGATGCTGATCTGCTTGTCGACGATCCTTGCTGCCTTCTCTGCAATACTCTGCATGCTTTCATCGCCGCCGTGGATTTCCGCAAGCGGTTTTGGCAGGACAAATCGCGCCGGTGCACGTTCACGCCGCAAAGGCGCCTGCACATCGGCAAAGATGACCTGCCCATCGCACAGTTCCAGCGCCTGTTCGCCAGGCGTTTCAGCATTAACTAGCCATGGTATCTCATTGAAATCGAAATCAAATAATTCTTCAAATGGCTTACCCACAAAGGATCGAATACCGGGTTTTTGAAGACTCTGCGTCTTGGAGAATAACTGGTGGGCACCGTGGGTCAGCCCCGATATCGTGCCGTCCGCGGCCACCGAAATAGCACAACTGGGGTCGACGCCAAGAAACTCAGACGTCCGGTTCAGCCGCAGAATCCAGTCGGATTTGCGCGAGTTCATGAGATTGGCCAGTTCGATCCGGCGGACACAGGATTTGACCACTTCCAGCGTCAGGGCCTGGGAATATTTCTCTGTCGGCGACATCAGTAGGGAAACGTCAAGCACGCCGATGAGCGCACCGTCCGAATGGTAGATCGGCGCGGCGGTGCAACTGAGGGGCGTATGCGCCATGTCGAAATGGTCGGTCTGGTGGATGACGATTGCCTCTCCCGAAGTCAGACAGGCCCCGACGCCACAAGTTCCGGCGTTCTTCTCGCTCCATTCAGAGCCGATATAAAGGCCTGCCCGCTTCAGTTCCCGGTCCACCTTCTCGTCCCCGATGAAATCGACCGTCACCCCCTTCGCATCGGTCAGGAGCAGTACATAGCCCATGGAGTTTACCCGCCGGTACAGATCCTCCATACCAAAACGGGCAATCGACATCAGGTCTTCGGCTTCCTGCTGGTGCTGACGCAGGACGTTCTGGGGGAGAATTCGGGCCTCACCCTTGTGTTCGGGGTCAAGTTTGTAGTCGTTCAGGCAGCGCAGCCAAGACTGGACCACCTCGGGGTCGCGCGTCGTCTGCTTGCCCTCGGCGGCCGATACGATTTCCTCCACATGGCGCGCAAACGCGATTGACTGATCCATGATGGCCCCCCTCCAACAGTGTCGACCCCGCCAGCGGCCCGTGGCTATGCGCGGGCGATGACAAAGCAGAAACTATCAACAAAACAAGGGTATTGCGAGTCTTTTAAGACGGGACCGAAGTGCAAGAAGCGTCTCAACTCATCAAGCGTGAGCTGAGGCCAGGCTATTGCGCAAAGTGCGAAAGAACCTCCCGAGATGCTGTGACCGTTACTGCCGTTGCATCCGGTTCCGTGGCAATCCAATCCACTACCCCGTCGCGGATCACCGCCGCGTAGCGCTGCGTCCGAAGGCCAAGCCCCAGATCAGTCAGATCGAGGACCTGCCTAGCGTCGCGCGTAAACATCTGACTGCCATCGGCCATGAATTTCACGGTTTCGGGTGAGTTCAGCTGGTCTGCCCAGGCCTTGACCACGAAGAAGTCGCTGGTCGCGAGGATAATAATCTCATCCACTCCCGCATCCCGGAAGGCTTGTGCATCGCGCAGATATCCCGGCACATGATCGTCTGTGCAGGTGGGTGTGAACGCACCGGGCACCCCGACCAGAACGATGGTTTTCCCGGCCGAGTGGGCGGCTAGGTCGATCTGCCTGACCTCGCCACTTGCAAGTTGCTGAACGGGCGTTGATGGCACTTTCGATCCTGTTTTCATCTTGTCCTCACTGAATGCGTTGATGTCGTCAAAGCTGATCAAAGGCATCCAGCGCCTTCGCCGCATAGACAGTTCCGGGCCCGCCCGACATTTCAACCGTCACCGCAAGTACCTCGACCAGCGTATCGCGGTCCGCGCCGTGGGATTTGGCCTCGTTGACATGGTAGAGGATGCAATCCTCGCAGCCCCTTGCGGCGGCGATGGCCACCGCGATCATCTCCTTCATCGCGGTCGAGATATTGCCTTCGCGCACGGCGGTATCGCTGAGGGACTTGAAGGCCATCATGGTTTTCTGATCGGCCTTGAACAGCCCGATCAGACGTTTGTTGGTCTCTGCCAGTTTCTCTTTCTGAGTGCCCATGTCGTTTATCTATCCATCAAAAAAGGGGCCCACCCGGACGGGAGCGTACCGGGTGGGCAGGGGGGACGAGTCAGAACTGATCCCTGATCAGCTCGTTGACCCGCGAGGAGTTCTCCATCTGGACCATGTGGCCCGCGCCTTCGACGACGGTGACGCTTGCGCCGGGGATGACCTTGGCATGGGATTGCGGGATCACCGCATCCGCAGCACCCCAGATCACCTGAACCGGCCCACTGAACCCGGCCAGACCGGCGGCGATCCCGGCGGCCTGCCGGCCCCCGGCAAAAAGGTTGCCCTTGAGCGCCTCAAGAAAACCCTGCACGCCGTCCAGCCGCTTGTATTTCAGCAGGTCGTCGACCATCGAACGGCTGACAAGGTTCTGATCGGCGAAAAGATTCTTCAGCACCGGCTTCAGATCCTTGCGGCTGGCGGCCCCGACGAACCCGTCGATATAGCCGCTGTTGATCTCATCCCCCAGACCGGCGGAACAGATCAGCGTCAGCGAGGCGACACGGCCCGGATGGTCAATAGCCACCTGGCCTGAGACCAGCCCGCCCATCGAATGGCCGACAAGATGGGCCTTTGCGATGGAAAGGTGATCCATCAGCTGCACCACCGCATCGACCATCGTGCCAAGGCCGGGATTATCCACCGCCTTGACCGACTGGCCATGGCCCGGCAGGTCCAGCGCATGCACCGGCGCCTTTTCGGCCAGCGCGTCGATATTGAACAGCCAGTTGTCCAGATCGCCGCCAAAGCCGTGGATCAGAAGGACCGGCACCCCCTCGCCTTCGCGCGTGGTATAGCGGATGCGCCCCACGCCCAAATCGGCGTATTCATGGGCCGGACCGGTATCTTCCTCTTCCTCGGCCTGAGGCATCTCGAAAGCGTCGACATAGGCGTCAACCTCAGCGTCCGACACCTCCGCCGGGGCCAGGACCCCCAGAAGCGCGCGAACCGGATAGACCTCGCCCGCCTGCCCGACCCGGCGCCGGAGGAGACCGCCATCGGCGGCCTCCACGACATTCGCGATCTTGTCGGTCTCGACATCCATGATCTCGTCACCCGGACTGATCTCGGTGCCTTCCTCGACATGCCAGGCCGCAAGGGTGCCTTCCCGCATGGAAAGGCCCCATTTCGGCATGAGGATTGGCGTTATCAGATCGCTCATCCCCTCAGGCCCCCATGCATTTGCGCACAGCCGCCGCGATCCGGTCGGGGGACGGGATGTAGAGGTCTTCCAGTGCGGGTGAGAACGGCACCGGCGCATGTGGCGCGGTGACCATTTCGATAGGTGCCTTCAGGGCCTTGAACGCGTCCTGCGCCACGCTGGCCGAGACATCGGCAGCGATGGAACAACGCGGGTTGGCCTCGTCCACACAGACCAGACGCCCGGTATTCTCGACGCTTTCGATCACCGTATCCATGTCGATGGGCGAGAGCGTCCGCAGGTCGATCACCTCGACGTCGATCCCTTCCTTCTTCAGCGTCTCCGCGGCGGCGAGTGAGTTCGGCACCATCAGCCCATAGGTCACGATGGTCACGTCGCTGCCCTCGCGGGCGATGTTCGCCTCGCCGAAGGGGATGGCATAGGGCTCTTCCGGCACATCACATTCCGAAGCGTAGAGGTTCTTGTGCTCAAGGAAGATCACCGGATCGTTGTCGCGGATCGCCTGGATCAGAAGGCCCTTGGTGTCATAGGCGTTCGAGGGGCAGACGACCTTGAGCCCCGGGATATGGGTGAAGATCGGGGTCAGCATCTGGCTGTGCTGCGCCGCCGCGCGGAAGCCCGCGCCGCACATGGCCCGGATCACCACCGGCGTTTCCGCCTTGCCGCCGAACATGTAGCGGAACTTGGCGGCTTGATTGTAGATCTGGTCCAGACAGACGCCCATGAAGTCGATGAACATCAGTTCCGCCACCGGGCGCAACCCGCAGGTCGCCGCGCCAATCGCCGCGCCGACATAGGCGCTTTCGGACAGGGGCGTGTCGATCATCTGCTTGGGATGCTTGCCATAAAGCCCCTTGGAGACCCCCAGAACCCCGCCCCAGGCGTCATCCTCACCCGCGGCACCCGCGCCGCCGACGATATCCTCGCCCATCATGATCACGGTGGGGTCGCGGCTCATCTCCTGGTCCAGCGCCTCGTTGATCGCGTCTTTCATGCTCAATGTACGTGCCATTTTCTCTCTCCTTTCTCGTGTCAGCGCGTGTCAGTAGGACACGTACACATCGGTGGTCAGTTCTGCGGGGGTCGGCAGGGGCGCGGCCTTGGCTTCGCGCACGGCGTCCTCGATCAGGGTCGCGACCTCGGCGTCGATGGCGTCGAGCTCGGCATTGGTCAGAACGCTCGCCTCGGTCACCTTGGCGCGGAAGATCTTGAGGCAGTCGCGGTTCTTGCGGTTGTCCTCATTCTCGCCCGGCGCGCGATAGGTCTGGGCGTCGCCCTCGAAATGGCCGAAGAAGCGGATCATCTTGCATTCCAGAAGCGTCGGACCGCCGCCTTCGCGGGCGCGCTTCACGACTTCACCGGCGGCCTCGTAGACGGCAAAGAAATCGGTGCCGTCAACGGTGATGCCCGGCATGCCGAAACCGGTCGCGCGGTCGACATAGCTGTCGGAAGCGACGGCATAATCGACGCTGGTCGATTCCGCATAGCCGTTGTTTTCCACGACGAAGATCGCGGGCAGGTTCCAGATCGCGGCAAGGTTCATCGATTCCAGAACCGTCCCCTGGTTCGAGGCGCCATCCCCGAAGAAGGTGATCCCCACGCCATCATGACCCAGCTTCTGCGCCGCAAGCGCGGCCCCGCAGACCAGCGGCGCACCGGCGCCGAGGATACCGTTCGCGCCCATCATGCCCTTGGACAGATCAGCGATATGCATCGACCCGCCCTTGCCCGCGCAGGACCCGGTCGCCTTGCCATAAATCTCGGCCATCATGCCTTTGACATCCACGCCCTTGGCGATGCAGTGGCCATGGCCCCGGTGGGTCGAGGCGATGCGGTCAAGATCCTTCAGGTGCATCATGATACCGACGCCCGCGGCCTCTTCACCCGCATAAAGGTGGACGAAACCGGGGATGTCGCCCCGACCGAAATCGACATGCAGGCGCTCTTCGAACTCGCGGATCGTTTTCATCCGGCGATAGGCTTCAAGAAGCCCGTCTTTTTCCAGTGGGAACGGGTTGCTCATGTGGTCCTCCCTGTTTGATGAGCGGAGCGCAGCGCCTCAGACGCTACGCGAGTGAGAAGCCCGTGGCGGGCCGCATAGGCCATGCAATCGGGCACGTTGACGGTGCGGAACGCATCAGTCTGAAGACGGATGCTGACATCGCAGGTTTCGCTGAAGGTCAGTTCGCGTTCGCCGTCGAGCGCGAAGGACCCGGCCGAGACGCTGGGCAGATAGACCGTGTCGGGCAGAACCTTTTCGACGCCGCCGATGCCGACCTCTTCGATCAGACCGGGTGCGATAGGGGCGACCAGCCGGATCTTTGCCGTCTCCAGCGGCAACAGGCGCGCGCGCCGGCCTTCGGGTGTTTGCCGGTCAAGCGGCGCCAGAAGCCCGATGATCGAGGACATGCCGATCCCGTCGGGCCGCCCGAAGGTGACGAAAAGATCGCGGAAATTCGCGGTCTTCCAGATTGCGCGCGCCCCGATGAAACGTTCCGAGACGACGGCCACGTCGACCAAAGCAATCTCACGCTGATCGTTGACGCGCACTTCCAGCCGCTTGTTGTAGGAATAGGCATGATCGCAGGGCACCTGCCCCGTCACCGCGAGCCCGACCGCCAGACCTGTGATCGTCGGTTCGCGCAATTCCGGAAAGGCGTTGTTGGTGCCTGTGGATACCCCGGCAATCGGCGTATTGCCGCAACGCGAGACGACCACGCGGTTGGTCCCGTCCCCGCCCAGCACCACAATCGCCCCGACACCCTGATCGTGCATCTGGCGCGCCGCCTCGGCGCTGTCGTCCGAGGTGCAGGTGACCGGCATGTCCAGATAGCTGACGCGCGGAAACCGCAGATGTCCCATACGGGCTTCGCGGTCGATGGTGCGCATCAACTGGGTGCGGATGCCGCCGTTTTCCGGCATGATCACCACCTCTTCGACCCCCGTCGCCATCAGCCCCGTCAACATCCGCAACACGATATTCGCGCGGTCGTTGATCGGCAGGTTGCCCGCATGGCTAACGATCCGCCGAATGTCGCGGGCCGAAACAGGGTTGGCGATGATGCCGACTTTGGTCATGAAGGCGGTCTCCTTTCCGACCCTACAAGCAACGACCGTGCCAAGTAGGTTGGAAGAGCACAGCGGTGACCGTGACGGAGGGTGCAGACGAAAGAACGGGCGGCATCCGGTTTCGGGCCGCCCGTTGCGTCTGAAAACTGTCTATTGAACCGACTTATTCTGGCAGGCAGATGTCGGATCGAGTCAGGAACCTTCGGCCCGATCCATTCTCAAGCGAGAACATCCCGCCGATCCCCTTGATCGCGTCAATCGTCAAGTCGGTGTGCTTCCAGCGATCATACTGGTCAGCGTTCATGTAGAACGGCACCCCGTCGATGTCGCTGACACGAATATCATGGTCGCCGATCAGAAAGTCGCCCTTCTGGAACAACATGGGCGCCGAGCCATCACAGCATCCACCTGATTGATGGAACATGAGATCGGCCCCAAACCGCGCCTTGATCTCCCGCAGCAGGTCCAGTGCCTCATCCGTTGCCGTCACTGTCATGCATCGCAGCATTCTTTCGCCCTTTCGCGATGGCGGCCCCGCGCCAAGGGGACCGCCGTTTTGTCGACCGATCAGAAGAAGCCGAGGGCGTTCGGGCTGTAGCTGACCAGAAGGTTCTTGGTCTGGCGATAATGGTCCAGCATCATCTTATGCGTCTCGCGCCCGATACCTGACTGCTTGTATCCGCCAAAGGCCGCATGGGCGGGATAGGCGTGATAGCAGTTGGTCCAGACCCGACCCGCCTGAATGCCGCGACCAAAACGGAACGCCCGGTTGGCATCCCGGGTCCAGACACCAGCGCCAAGGCCGTAGAGCGTGTCATTGGCGATCTCCAGCGCCTCGGCATCATCCTTGAAGGTTGTGACCGATACAACCGGACCAAAAATTTCTTCCTGGAAGATCCGCATTTTGTTGTGACCTTTGAAGACAGTCGGCTGGATGTAGTTCCCATTCGGCGCGCCCTCGACACTGCCCACGGACCCACCAGTCAACAGCTCGGCCCCTTCCTTCACGCCAAGCTCCAGATAGGACTTGATTTTTTCCATCTGCTCGGTCGAGGCCTGCGCGCCGATCATCGTCTCCATCTGCAACGGGTTGCCCTGACGGATTGCCTTGGTGCGCTCTACCGCGCGGGCGATGAAATCGTCATATATCGATTCCTGAACCAGTGCGCGCGACGGGCAGGTGCAGACCTCGCCCTGGTTCAGCGCGAACATGGCGAAGCCCTCAAGACATTTGTCGAAATAGGCGTCATCGGCATCCATGACGTCTTCGAAGAAGATGTTCGGTGACTTGCCGCCCAGTTCCAGCGTCACCGGAATGATATTCTGCGAGGCATATTGCATGATCAGGCGGCCGGTAGTGGTTTCGCCGGTAAAGGCGATCTTGGCGATCCGGTTGGAGGATGCCAGCGGCTTGCCCGCCTCCAGACCGAAGCCGTTGACGATATTCAGAACACCCGCCGGCAGTACATCGGCGATCAGTTCGGCCAGAACCATGATCGAGGCCGGTGTCTGTTCCGCAGGTTTCAGCACCACGCAGTTACCTGCGGCCAGTGCCGGGGCCAGCTTCCACACAGCCATCAGCAGCGGGAAGTTCCACGGGATGATCTGCCCGACAACCCCCAGCGGCTCGGGAATGTGATAGGCATAGGTGTCGGCGTCAATCTCGCCGATGGTCCCCTCTTCGGCGCGGATACAGCCCGCGAAATAGCGCCAGTGATCGACACAGAGCGCCAGGTCGGCGGCAATGGATTCACGGATCGGCTTGCCATTGTCGAGCGTCTCGGCCACCGCCAGAAGCTGGGTGTTCTGCTCCATGATGTCGGCGATCTTCAAGAGCATGTTCGACCGCTCGGCAATCGACGTTTTCCCCCAGGCCGGGAAGGCGGCATGGGCGGCATCCAGCGCGAGGTTGATGTCGCTTTCGTCGGACCGGGCGATCTCACAGAGCACTTCGCCGGTGATCGGCGTGACGTTCTCGAAATAGCGGCCGGATTTCGGTTCGACGAAGGCACCGTTGATAAAGTTGCCGTAACGCGATTTGAAAGGGAACTCGACCCCCAGGTGGGACGTGTCGAGCGCGGCGCTGCGGGCTTGGGTGTTCACATTCATGGCTTCCTCCAGGGTTATGG
>NZ_JBARVQ010000880.1:0-1585 GCF_049646345.1 Albidovulum sp.
CTGAGCGGGAATATTACCACCGCTACGGGCTGGATGCCGAAAAGCTGGCCTTCGCCAAGGATGACGCGATCGTCATGCACCCCGGCCCGATGAACCGCGGGGTCGAGATCGACGGAGAGCTGGCCGACGACATCAACCGATCCGTGATCCAGGACCAGGTGGAAATGGGTGTCGCTGTGCGCATGGCCTGCATGGACCTTCTGGCGCGGAATTTACGGGCGGAGCGGGGCGCGAAGGCTGTGGGGGTGATGGTGTGATGGAACTTGGCAGGCTTACCCGAATTACTGGCCTTCGCGATACTTGGCCCGACGAGGCACGGGACTTTACCCCGTGGTTGGCGCAGCAAGAGAACCTCGCGATCCTGTCCGAGCATTTGGGCCTTGGTCCTGAAGGATTAGAAAAAGAAGCCGTCGAAAAGTTTGTGGGACCCTACAAGGCTGACATTCTGTGTCGCGATACGACCACGGGGAACTGGGTCCTGATCGAAAATCAGTTAGAGAAAACGGATCATTCGCATCTTGGCCAGATCCTCGTCTATGCGGCTGGCCTGAATTGCAAGACGGTGATCTGGATTTCAAAAAAGATCACGCCTGAGCACAAGGTCGCGGTCGAATGGCTCAACCGCCTCGCGACAGACGGCACTTCATTCTACGCGCTCGAGATCGAGCTTTGGAGGATCGGCGACTCAGCGATAGCGCCAAGTTTCAACACGGTTGTTCGTCCCAGCGAACCGGCAAGGTTGGCAGAGTCCGCAAAATCGGGGCTGGATGGCGCGGAGGGTCTGACAGCGGCAAAGCAGGATTTGTTCGAATATTGGCAGGCATTCGAGCAAGTGCTTGCAAAACACCAGTCCGTCGTGCGCGCGGTTTCGCCGCTAGCGCAGAATTGGCTCGTCCACAGCATTGGCAAGTCAGGCGTGACCCTGAATAGCTCGTGGAACCGCAAGCAAAACTGGGTCCGCGCGGAACTATATTTGACCGGCCCGCAGGCCGACAGCTACTTCCAGCAGCTTCGCGACCATCGGGAAGCGTTGGAAGCTGCACTAGGCTTCAATCTGGACTGGTATGATGGGGCGACTTCGGATCGCCGCATTTTCGTGACCAAGACGTTTCCGAATGTTGCCGACCGTGAGAGTTGGCCCGCACAGCATGAATGGCTTGCCCAACAGCTTGAAGATCTACATCGCGTCTTCCACGACTACGTCCGAAATCTGAAATGACACGCGCAATGACCACCTTCCTCACCAACGCCCGCCTGATCGACCCCGAAAGCCTGACGGAAACCGATGGCTCCCTTACCGTCGAGAACGGCCTCATCACCGCCCTGAACGGCCCTGTGCCGAAGGGGGCAACCATCATCGACTGCGGCGGCAAGTGCCTTGCCCCCGGTATTGTCGATATCGGGGTGAAGGTGGGTGAGCCGGGCGAGCGGCATAAGGAAAGCTTCCGCTCGGCCGGTCTTGCGGCGGCGGCGGGCGGGGTGACTACGATCATCGCGCGGCCCGACACGCATCCGGCCATCGACACGCCTGAGACGCTTGAATTCGTCACCCGCCGTGCGGCAGAAGCCTCGCCGGTGCGCATTC
>NZ_JBARVQ010000881.1:0-2699 GCF_049646345.1 Albidovulum sp.
GACCACCCGATGGTCGCCGATGGCCTCCGCGCCATTCGCGAAACCTATGCCGATGTTGCGGTCGTGGGCACCCTTGCCAACGGGCAGGAGGCGATCGATCAGGCCGAGACACTCGCGCCCGATGTGATCCTGCTGGATCTGAACATGCCGCAGATGAACGGGTTGTCGGCAACAGAGATCCTGCTGGAGCGCAATCCCGAGACGCGCATTCTGATCCTGTCGATGCATGACAGCCCGGAATACATCTCGACAGCCCTTCGTCATGGTGCGGCAGGCTATGTGCTGAAGGACGTTCCGACCGAAGAGATCAAAGAGGCGATAGACCGGGTGATGGCGGGGGAACGCTATCTTTGCACCGGGGCGACGGCGAGCCTCAAGCCCTCGACCACCGATGGGCGCGAACCGCTGACCGACCGGGAACAGACGATCCTGTTGCAACTGGCGCAGGGCAAGTCGAACAAGGATGTCGCGGCCGATCTGGATATCTCGGTCCGCACGGTCGAGACGCATCGCAAGAACATCAAACGCAAGCTCGGCATCGCCACGACGGCAGGGCTGACCCGCTATGCGATGGAACATGGCGTCCTTCAGGGAACCGGGCACTGACCAGCGCCGTCTCGGGGGGCATCGAGCCCCCCTCACCGGGCGTCGCGTTCCGCGCCGCAGCGCTCCGCGCGGGAGTATTTTTGAACAGAAGACACGTCAGGGGGAGCCCTAGCCGCGCTGGGTCAGAAAGACGCCGACAACCATAAGCCCAAGGCCCGCCGCACGGATCGGCGTGATCTGTCGCACGATTGCCCCCATAAGGCCGAACTGGTCGATGACGGCCGCCGAGAGAAGCTGGCCGAGAAGCACACAAGTGATGGCATTGCCAAGCCCGAAGCGCGGTGCGACCCAGGTGATCGACAGAACATAGAAGGCAACCAGCAACCCGGCGAGAAAGAGATGTTTCGGCTGACCCGGCGCGGCGGCGAGCGACGAGGTCCCGCCGGTTGCGATCATGGTCAATACAGCACCTGCGAAGGCCACCGTGAAAAGGATGGCGGCAGCGGCAGCAGGCGAGCCGATCCGCACCCCGAGCCGGGCGTTCAGCGCGGCAAGGATCGGGATACCTATCCCCGCCATCAGCATGATCACCGTATATCTGACTGTATCTGCCGTCATCGGTCCCACATGTCTCCGTCCGCGCCATCACCGGCACCCTGCAACGCCCGGTTCAATCTTCTGCACTGCCGTTGCAGGTGATCTTGATAGTGACACAAGGGACTGTCCATCCTCGTTTTCAGATTGCGCTCACCTCACGGTCAGGGATCCTAGGATGGGCCTGCCAGCGATCCGGGCAGTTTCCGCGGTCGACCCGAAAGCAACAATGGCAATCGCGGTGTAGATGCCCCTTGCAATCCCGTTCCGCACACCGATCTTGAGGCAACCAATTCCGGAGTGCGTCTTGACCTATTTTCTGTTTCTCGTCGGCCTCGTCGGCCTCTTTCTGGGTGGCGAGGTTTTGATCCGGGGGGCGGTCGGGGTGGCGCGGCGGTTTCATGTGCCGCCTCTGATCATCGGGCTGACCATCGTCGGTTTCGGAACCTCGACGCCGGAATTGCTGGTCGGCTTGCAGGCAGCCCTTGCGGGCGCCCCCGCGCTGGCGGTCGGCAATGTCATCGGTTCGAACATTGCAAACATCCTTCTGATCCTTGGTGCGGCGGCGCTGATCACCGCCGTGCCGCTGCCCCTGGCCCAGATGCGTCGGGATTTCGCGGTGATGATCGGATCGACCCTGCTTCTTTGGATCATGCTTCTGGGCGGCATGATCACGCGGGTTGAAGGGCTTGTTCTGGTCGGCGCGCTTGGCCTCTATCTCTGGCTCTGCCTGAGAAATGCTGCAGGATCCGAACCACCGGTCAGCGATGATCCGCCCCCGTCGCTTTGGTTCGGCCTGTCGATGGCGGTCGGCGGGCTTCTTGTGCTGATGATCGGCGCCCGGCTGCTTGTCGACAGTTCGACGATCATTGCGCGTGAATTCGGCATATCGGAGGCGGTCATCGGCCTGACGATCATCGCGGTCGGCACCTCGCTGCCTGAGCTTGCAACCGCTGTCATCGCCGCCCTTCGCGGTCATTCCGAGATTGCCGTCGGCAATATCCTCGGCTCGAACGTCTTCAACCTGCTCGGTATCCTCGGGGTCACCGCGATTGTTACGCCGATCCCGGTTGAGCCGCGCTTTGTCGGGCTGGATATGGGGCTGGCCCTTGCTGCGGCGCTGGCAATGCTCGGCTTTGCCGCCCTGCCCGGCCGGGTCGGACGGATCGGCGGCGGCGTGCTCCTGACCTTTTATGCGGGCTATATCGGGCTGATGGGATTGGGCTGACCTATACGCCGGAATCGTGTTTCTTTCGCTGAATTAACCCTCTTTTGTAATAAAAAAACCAAGACAACCCCTCACGCGACACAATATTGCGAATTTTGCCGGTTGACGCCCCATTCAAGCCTGCCTAATGTCCGCTGCACAGCAGCAATGGGACCCGGGCAGATGGCTTCGATCCTCGTACTTGTAAGGACATGGCGCATGGGCCGGTAACGGTTGACCATATTGGTTCCCATGCGCCCCGGATCAGATCCGGGGCTTTTTGTTGCTAAGGACACGATGCACGGACGGAGAGAATGGATATGTCGCGGCAGATGACCGGTGCGAAGATGGT
>NZ_JBARVQ010000882.1:0-1746 GCF_049646345.1 Albidovulum sp.
AGCCCGCACTTTCATCAAGGAAGAACAGAGCGGCATTGGCGATATCGACTGACGTTCCAATGCGGCCCACCGGAATTCCATCCGCAATCTTCTTCTGCTGCTCGCCATCTTTTGGAACAATGGCCCAGAAGTTTTCCGTCAGCACAGGGCCCGGAGCGATCACGTTCACCGTAATGCCCTTTGGAGCAAGCTCCAGCGCCCAAGTGCGCGCCAGCCCGTTGATGCCTGCCTTGGTCGCCGAATAGGCCGACCGGGTTGGCATGCCCTGTAGTGACCGTGAACTGATGAAAACAACGCGCCCAGCCCCGCGTTCGACCATGCCAGGCAGCGCCGCTTTTGTCAGGGCCATTGGTGCGGCAAGGTGGAGTTGCGCGAGCTTCAGAATATCCGCCGGATTCGCGTCTTCCAGAAGGTTTGGGAGGATCAGGCCGGCATTGTGGACCAGCGCGTCGATCTGGTGATCCCTGCAGATGCGCGTAGCTATGTCTGCTGTTGCGTCCGCATCGGTCAGATCAGCAGTGTAGCTATGCAAGTCGTCATGGCGGTGTTCTGGCATCTCAAGCCCAAGGGAGACCACGGCCTCTCCGCGGTCCAACAATGCCTGCCCGATCGCGGCGCCAATGCCGGAATTTCCGCCGGTGATCAGAGTTGTGCGTTTGCTCATGCTTCAGCCCTTTCCACAAGGGCGATCACCCGCAGAGGGCTGCCCGATCCGCCCTCGATCTTCAGTGGGCAGGCGACGATCAGCGCGCCAAATGTTGGCAGCTTGTCGAGGTTGGTCAGACATTGCAGACCATAGCGCCCGTTGCCATGCAGAATGGAGTGGGCGGGGAGCGGCGGGTTGAAATGAAACGCCTGTCCCGCATCCGTGCCAACGGTTTCGACCGCCAGGCCGATGCAGTTGCGCTCATGCACCAAGAACTCCATCGCGCCACCATCAGGCCCCGGCGAATGCGCGCCGTCCTCTTTCAGGTTCAGGTATTCCGGTGTTCCGACGCGCTTGTACCAATCGGTACGCAGGGCGATCCAGTGGCGCTCGGGGATCGTTCCGTTCTTTGCTTCCCAACTCTCCAAGAACGCGCGGGTCAGGACGAAATTGGCATCGGCCTCGGCTTCTTTGGAGATATCAATGACCACCACTGGCGCCACGAAATCCCGCACAGGCACCGCGTCAACCGTGTTTGACGGCACATCCTTGCCGGTCACCCAATGCGCGGGTGCGTCGAAATGCGTGCCCGTATGTTCATTCATCGAGATGTTGTTCCAAAACCAGGCAGGACCGTTGTCGTCATAGCGCGAGACTTTCTCTATCCGGAAAGGCGCGCATTGGCCGAACTCGGCGGGCAGGACAATGACCGGGAAATCCGGGCTGAGTGTGTTGGTCAGATCAATGCATTCAACACCACCTGTGGTGAGAGCTTCGGCTAGTGCGGCCAGCGGTGTGTGGGTCATCTGTTTTCCTCCCTCATTGTCAGAAGCGGGTTTGCCTGCCAGCGCGCGAACAGGTCCTTTGCCACGTCCCCCGCGCAGCTGATCTCTTGTCCGTCTCGCAAGGCGGCAACGACCGTACGGGCAAGTTGTGATGGGGCGACTTTTGGTTGTGGCAAACGCTGGTGCCATGCGTCGTCCACGGGGCCGGTCAGCACGGACATGACGCGGATGCCAGCCATTTGCATTTCTCCGCGGAACCCGGACAAGAGCGACAGTCTTGCCGCCGCGCTGGCCGCCGTGCCCGAATACCCAGAC
>NZ_JBARVQ010000883.1:0-5228 GCF_049646345.1 Albidovulum sp.
CATCAGAGGCAATCCGAATGTCCGCTGCTTTGCAGCGGGCATGAGACATATCTTGCGCCCGGCTACGGGCGCTCCTTTAAGAAACAGCCGGTCACGAACCGCCGGGGCGGATCGCTTCGCGACCGAACCCGTCAAGCAGCCAGACCTTGCCGTCTTCGATCACGATCGTCGACAGGGCGTGGCCATAACCCGCGCCGCTGTCGATATTCACGCGGTTGCCATAATGCGTCACCGCATCGACCGGTGTGTGGCCGTGCACCACCAGATAACCGTGATCGCCCTCATGATCATGGAAATCCCGCCGGATCCACAGAAGGTCATCCTCACTTTGTTCGGTCAGAGGAATACCCGGCCGGATACCGGCATGAACGAACAGCACTCCGCCCCGAACATAGGTCGTCGGAAGATCCCGCAAGAACCCCAAATGCGCCTCTGGTACCTTCGACGCAGCCTCGGCATGCAGATCGAACAGAAGCCGGTCCTCTGCCCTTTCAACGCCGTAGGAGGCCAGCGTCGTACCGCCGCCAAGACGGGGATGGACCCAGTGCAATTCAGCCCGAAGGCCGGGGTCCCGGCTGTCAGCATCGGCCATGAAGCCGGTGAACATGCGGTCGTGATTGCCCTTGAGCGTGACCCATGGCTGCCCAACCTCGTGCCCTCGCATCAGATAGGCGATCACCGCGCGGCTGTCGGGACCACGATCCACCAGATCGCCGATATGAACCACGGGCGCGTCCGCGTCGCCGGTTCGCGCGCGGTCATCGGCAATCCGCCGATGGGCCTCTTCCAGCTTGTCGAGATGGCCGTGAATGTCGCCGATCGCGTAGGTTCTCATGTTCGTCCGTCCGGGTAATGCGGGCGGACCCTATCGCGGGGCCGGGCCCGGGGCAATGCGCCCCGGTCAGGCGACCTGCACGTCCGGATCGGGCAGGAACGCGTAGGAATGGGTGTTCACATCCCCAGACCAGCGCCAAAGCGCCAGAACGCCTTCAAGGCCGGTGCGGAACGCATGCGGCATCAGGCTCGGGTGGTGGATATAGTCGCCCGGGCGGCGGATGCGGCGGTCCTCTCCGGCGGTCCAGAACACCTCACCGGCAAGGATCACATAGGTTTCATCCGCATCGTGATTGTGAAGCGCGTAATAGCTATCGGGCCGCTGGTAGAAGAGACCAAGGCGCAGGTCGGGCGCGGGGATTGGCCCCTCGGGGCCCACCAGCGTGGTGACGGCACAGATCGCGGCGGCCTCGCCACTCATCCGGTCGGCCACCGGATTGGTGCCCCAAGGGATCAGATGCTGCGCAGCAAGCACGGCTTGCGCCGCCGGATGATCCGAAGTCGTCAGCAGATCGCGCATCATCGCATCCAGCGCACAGGGCGCCTGCGGCTTGAATGCCTCCGGCGCGGGCGTGGTCAGGAGCGTGTGAGCTGTGCGATCGGCGGCCTCGCGGCCTTCGGACCGGTAGATCACGGCGAAAGCTTCAAGCAGCGCGTCGAAGGCGGGTTGGTGCATGGGCGGGCTCCTGTCCACTCACGAAAACGGCCGAAGCTTTGCGCGCAATCGTGCGTTCGCGCTGCAACGGAAGCGACGCGGGCCGCGTCGTTTTCCGAGCCGCCGCGATGTCCGCTCCGAGCCTTTTGTGGACACTCTCCTTCGCCCGGGAACAAGCCGTAGGCGCCGGGCGAATGCCTCCCCGTCCCGGCGGGCTGGCGCTTTTGAGATCGCGCGCTTCGCATGAGGTCAGAGGGGTTTTGCGGGCATAAAGCACCCCGAATACAGGTCGCTGCGCCACCCCACGGGCAGGTATCCGCCCGGCTCGCGGTGTGATTAGGGCAACGGCAGCAAAGTCCCGCCCCTTGCCTGATAGGTGACGGGCATCGATGGGGTGGAACGGCCCCCGGGACTGAATCGGCATTCCGCGCGACTGCGACCGGAACAGGCGTCCGTCAGGTTCCGGCATCCGGCAAAAGTCGTGCCCTGTGCCGTGTGACATGTCGCCAGTCCGGCACAAGCTCCGAGCGGTTCCGTCGCAGAAATGTCATTCCGGCCCGAAAGAAAGCCGCCCTGTCCCAGGCGGCGCGGGACGGGATCAGGCCGCGCGGCGCGGGGCGCATCGCGAAGGGTCGACGGCAAAGCTGAGTTTTGCGGCCCCCAGAAGCCGGGCGCGAAGCGTGGCGGCACCAGATGCGCGCGCTGGGGCGGAAGTTCGGATGAAGGCCTGTACCCGCTCCCCGTCCCACAGCACGGTCAGGGCCACGATCGCTTCAACCCGGCTGGTCATGCGATCGCGTCTGGCCCGTGATATCCGCGCGGAAAGAATGCGCATCGCTTTGGCCTACCGACGTTGCGCGAAAGGGTTCGGCATTCCACGAACGCCTTCCCGGGTCTCTCCGGCCAGCGCAACAAGCTGTGGCGGCACCGGCGACAGGTTTTCAAAGAAGTGGCCGGTGGCGATGCGGATGGCATTTGCAATACGGGTCATGCTGATCCTCCATTAACCTTAAGGGCCATTAATACTGAAACTCCTTTCCAAATGGTTTCTGTCGTCAGAGATACGCAACCGCTTGAAATTGCCATCGCCGATTGCCAAGTCACTGACGAGACCCGGAAAGCGCCGTGCCATGAATGGGCGGCCGATCGGCCGGGGGCTTGAGAAAAGGAGAGAACCGATGAACATGGAAAAGTTCACGGAACGGTCGCGCGGTTTCCTTCAGGCCGCACAGACCATCGCGATGCGCGAGGGGCACCAGAGGGTGGTTCCGGAGCATCTGCTGAAGGCACTCATGGATGACGATCAGGGCCTGTCGGCCAATCTCATCAAACGCTCGGGCGGAGAGCCGAAGCGGGTTGCCGATGCGGTCGACCAGATGATCGCCAAGATGGCGAAAGTGTCGGGCGGCGACGGCCAGGTCTATGTCGATACCACGCTCGTCCGGGTTCTGGACGAGGCCGAGAAGATCGCCAAGAAGGCGGGCGATACGTTCGTGCCGGTCGAACGCATGCTGATGGCGTTGGCGATGGTCAACACCAAGGCCAAGGATGCGCTTTCCGCCGGAGCGGTAACGGCGCAGACACTCAATGCCGCGATCAACGATATTCGCAAGGGCCGCACGGCCGACAGCGCGTCGGCCGAGGAAGGTTATGACGCGCTCAAGAAATACGCGCGCGACCTGACCGAAGCCGCCGAAGAGGGCAAGATCGACCCGATCATCGGCCGGGATGAGGAAATTCGCCGCGCCATGCAGGTGCTGAGCCGCCGGACCAAAAACAACCCGGTGCTGATCGGTGATCCCGGCGTCGGCAAGACCGCGATAGCCGAGGGCCTCGCTCTGCGCATCGTCGATGGTGACGTGCCCGAGTCTTTGAAGAACAAACGCCTCATGGCGCTCGACATGGGCGCGCTGATCGCGGGCGCGAAATATCGCGGTGAATTCGAGGAGCGGCTGAAGGCCGTGCTGAAGGAAATCGAGGCCGCTGCCGGTGAGGTCGTTCTTTTCATCGACGAGATGCACACGCTGGTCGGTGCCGGCAAGACCGACGGCGCGATGGATGCGGCCAACCTGATCAAGCCCGCCCTGGCGCGCGGGGAATTGCACTGCATCGGTGCCACCACGCTCGATGAATACCGCAAATATGTCGAGAAGGACGCGGCCCTTGCCCGGCGGTTCCAGCCCGTGCTGATCGATGAACCCACGGTCGAGGATACAATCTCTATCCTGCGCGGGATCAAGGAGAAGTATGAACTCCATCACGGTGTGCGGATCGCCGATGCAGCGCTTGTGGCGGCGGCAACCCTGTCGCAGCGCTACATCACCGACCGCTTCCTGCCCGACAAGGCCATCGACCTGATGGATGAGGCCGCGTCGCGGCTGCGGATGGAGGTGGATTCGAAGCCCGAAGAACTCGATGCGCTCGACCGCGAGATCCTGCAAAAACAGATTGAGGCCGAAGCGCTGAAGAAGGAAGACGACGCGGCTTCGAAGGACCGGCTGGAGAAGCTTGAGAAGGAACTGTCGAACCTTCAGCAGCGGTCGGCGGAGATGACCGCGAAATGGCAGGCCGAGCGTGACAAACTGGAATCGGCGCGCGGGCTGAAAGAACAGCTCGACCGGGCGCGGAACGAACTCGACCACGCCAAGCGTGATGGCAACCTCGCGCGCGCGGGCGAACTATCTTATGGCGTCATTCCCGGTTTGGAAAAACAGCTCGCCGAGGCCGAGGCGCAGGACGACGCCCTGATGGTCGAAGAGGCCGTGCGCCCGGAACAGATCGCCGAGGTGGTCGAACGCTGGACCGGCATTCCCACGTCGAAGATGCTGGAGGGTGAGCGTGAGAAGCTGCTGAAGATGGAAGATGAGCTGGGCAAGCGCGTCGTCGGCCAGCGCGAGGCGGTGGAGGCCGTGTCGAAAGCCGTGCGCCGTGCGCGCGCGGGCCTTCAGGACGAAAACCGCCCGCTCGGGTCGTTCCTATTCCTTGGCCCCACCGGGGTCGGCAAGACCGAGCTCACGAAGGCACTTGCCGAATATCTCTTTGACGACGAACACGCGATGGTCCGCATCGACATGTCGGAATTCATGGAGAAACATTCGGTCGCAAGGCTGATCGGCGCCCCTCCGGGTTATGTCGGCTATGACGAAGGTGGCGTACTGACCGAAGCCGTGCGGCGGCGTCCCTATCAGGTTGTTCTTTTCGACGAGGTCGAAAAGGCGCATCCGGATGTGTTCAACGTCCTCTTGCAGGTCTTGGATGACGGGCGTCTGACAGATGGTCAGGGCCATCATGTCGACTTCAAACAGACGCTGATCGTGCTGACCTCGAACCTCGGGTCTCAAGCGCTCAGCCAGTTGCCGGAAGGCGCGGACAGCGTGCAGGCACGGCGCGATGTGATGGATGCGGTCAGGGCTCATTTCCGGCCCGAATTCCTCAACCGGCTGGATGATCAGATCATCTTCCACCGGCTGACGCGGGACGACATGGACGGCATCGTGGAAATCCAGCTCCGCCACCTGATCAAGCGTCTGGCGGGCCGCAAGATTGCGCTCGAACTCGACGAGGCGGCCAAGAAATGGCTGGCGGATGAAGGCTATGATCCGGTCTTTGGTGCACGGCCTCTGAAGCGGGTGATCCAGCGTCACTTGCAAGACCCGCTGGCCGAGATGCTTCTGGCCGGTGAGGTCCGGGATGGAGACAGCGTCACTGTGGGTGCCGGAACCGAAGGCCTGATCGTTGG
>NZ_JBARVQ010000884.1:0-7436 GCF_049646345.1 Albidovulum sp.
GACGAGTTGTTCATCGACCGCATGGAGGGCAACGAGGAAATTTTCTCTCGTGTGATGACGGACAAGCAGTTCCGCGCCGCGGCGCACGAGCACCTCGCCAGTGAAATCTTCCGCCGGGCCCAGAAGACAGATCCTGTTGAGTGAACTGCTGAGGAGGCCGCCAGGCATTTGGATTTCAGGTGCGCTCGCAAGGCGAAGGGAAAACACAACTTTCATGCGGGTGCAGCTTGAAAAAATGGATGCGTTTCAGGGTGTTGGTGCTGTGCACCTGATGCGAAGCAGTTCACAGCCCCGGAGAATATCGGCCCTCAGAGACCACTTCCGGCCCGACCGGCGACAGGGCCAGTGCTCAGCCCCTCCCGCATAACCCTCGAAAACAACGAGAAAATCCAGCCGCAGCCGGACGGGGAGAACGCTTTCGCGGAGGCAAGTGGCGGAGAGACAGGGATTCGAACCCTGGGTGGGCTCTCACCCACAACGGTTTTCGAGACCGCCCCGTTCGACCGCTCCGGCACCTCTCCGCGTCGGTGGTCTTTGATCGGGCGGGATTTAGCTGGCTCGGGCGGGATCTGCAACCCTGATTTTTTGCAAGTCCACACGCGATCACGTAGGTTTTCGCCGGAAGCGCTTGGCAGGGCGGGTCGCTGTCATTAGGTGTACGGCTGTAATACGCATGAGGATCCCCCGATGCTTCGCCCGCTGGCAGCCCCTGCCGCCGCATTCTGCCTTTTCCTTTCGACATCCGGTCTGGCTGCCGCCGCTGATGATGCGGCTGCGCTTCAGGCGGCGCTGAAGCTGCCCGAGGTGTTTTCGGTCATGTCCGAAGAGGGGCTCGACTATGGCCGCCAACTGGAAGCCGACATGTTCCCGGGCTCAGGTGGCCGTCAGTGGCAGGAGGCGGTGACTGGCATCTATTCGACCGACCGAATGCTGGAGGATTTCGGTACTGCATTCGAGGCGGAACTGAACCGCACCGATACCGGTGCCATGCTGGACTTCTTCAGCTCTGACCTTGGGCAGCGCGTGACGACGCTGGAAATCTCGGCGCGCCGTGCGCTTCTGGACGACTCCGTTGAGGATGCGAGCCGTCTGAAGCTGGAAGAGATGCGGGCCGAGGCCGATCCGCGGATCGATCTGATCGCAGAATTCGTGACGGCCAACGATCTGATCGAGGCGAATGTGACCGGCGGGCTGAATGCCAATTACGCCTTTTACCTCGGTCTGGCCGATGCCGATGCCCTGGGGCGTGAGATGTCCGAGGATGAGGTGATCGCCGAGGTCTGGGGGCAGGAGGATGATATCCGCGAGGAAACCGACCTTTGGATCAACTCCTACCTCGCCATGGCCTATGCGCCGCTCACGGATGCAGAGCTGCATGATTATATCGCCTTTTCGCGGACCGAAGCGGGAAAGGATCTGAACCGCGCGCTCTTTGCCGGGTTCGATGCCGTGTTCAACGATGTATCGCGCCAGCTGGGTCGGGCTGCGGGGGCGGTGCTTTCCGGGCAGGATCTCTGATACGGTTTCTTCGGCCTTGGTCTTTGTACGGATTGTTTTGTAGCATCCGCGAAAGGCACAAGCGGGCGGCATGACGGCAGGACAGACAAAGCAGGTAGCGCGGCGGCGGGTATTCTACATCCCCGGCTATGATCCGTTCCATCCGCGCCGCTACCGCGAGCTTTACCGCAAGGAAGCCGCCGCGCAGGCGACGATCTCGGGCTATGATATCGCCCTTGGCCGCAGGAAGTCCGGGGATGCCCATGGCTGGCGCGTTACCGGGCGGATGGACGGCGCGGAAGTTGAGGCCGATATCGAGGTGCTGCTCTGGTCCGATATCGTCAGGAATTCGATGGCGCAGGGCATTGCCGCGACTTACCTGCAGATGATCCGGACCGCCTGGGCCTATATCGGCTCGGGCGTGATCTTTCGGGTTATGCGGCTTCGCAAGGGGCCGACCATCGCGGCGCTTTACCCGATCGCGGTGCTCTTGGCGCAACTTGGCGTTGCCTTAGTGGCCGGATGGGGTGTGGCGGGGCTGACTGGTGCAGGTTTTGCCGCACTCGGTCTGTCCGCCATGCTGGGCTGGATCGCCGGGGCGCTGACTCTCTGGGCCATTCTGGACCGGTTCCGGGCCTGGGATCGCAAGATCTATGCCTACTACCTGATGCATGACTACGCCTTTACCGCCGAGGCAGACGGCGCTTATCCGCCCGGGTTGGAGGCGCGGTTGGCCATGTTTGCCGACCGGATCGCCGAGGCTTTGTGCGAGGATTGGGATGAGGTTCTGATCGTCGGTCATTCCTCGGGTGCGCATCTGGGCGTTTCGGTGCTGGCCGATCTGATCCGGGCGGGCCGGGTGCCGGGGCAGGGGCCTTCGCTGGGGTTCCTGTCGCTGGGCCATGTCGTGCCGATGGCGGCCTTTTTGCCGAAGGCGCAGCGGTTGCGTGGCGATCTGGCCTATCTTTCGGCGCGGCTGGAACTGACATGGGTCGATGTGACGGCCCCCGGCGATGGCTGCGCCTTCGCGCTGTGTGACCCGGTCAGTGTGACCGGGGTGGCGCCCGCGGACAAGTGCTGGCCCTTGGTCATCTCTGCCGCCTTCACCCAGACGCTCAGCCCTGAACGCTGGCAGGAATTGAAACGGCGCTATTTCAGGCTGCATTTCCAGTATCTTTGTGCCTTCGACCGGCCCGGGGATTACGATTATTTCCGCATCACCGCCGGGCCGCTGACGCTGGCAGAGCGTTTCGCGGGACGCCAGCCCTCGAAAAGCCGGATCGAGCGGGTGGCAAACCCGTTCCGCGACATCGCATGATCGCGCCGAAGCCCCCTTCTCGCCCCGACCGTGTGTCGCTCTGGCGCTATCTCAGGCTGTTCCGGCAGGATATTCTGTCGGCGCAGCCAGCCAAGCTCTACCGCGCCTGGATGGCCGAGTTTCGCACGCCCTTCTTCCGCTCCTATCTTTGCAACGATCCGGCGCTGATCGACCGCGTGTTGAAGGAATGCCCCGCCGATTTCCCAAAGTCCGACCGGGTGCGCGAAGGGTTGGCGCCGCTTCTGGGGCGGTCGGTCTTTGTTACCAACGGTGCGGAATGGGCGCGGCAACGGCGGATCATTGACCCGGCTTTCGCGGGGGGGCGGCTGCATGAGAGTTTTCCGGCAATGCTGGCAGCAGCACGGGCGGCGCGGGACCGGCTGGCCGGACAGGCAGGGCAGGTGGTGGAGATCGAGGAGATGGCAAGCCATGCCGCCGCCGACGTGATCTTTCGCACGCTCTTTTCTATCCCGATCGAGGATGAGGTCGCGGCGCGCACCTTCGACGCGTTTCGTCGTTATCAGCGGACCCAGCCGCTTTTGAACCTTGCGGCCTTTTTACCCCTGCCGCGCTGGATGCCGCGCTTTCATCGCCCCGCTGTCCGGCGCGCGGCGGCTGAAATCCGGACGCTGATGACCGGGCTGACAGAGGCGCGCAAGGCCGCCATTGATGCGGGTTCCGCGCCGCAGGATCTGGCCACCAAGATCATGACCACGCCCGACCCCGAGACGGGGCAGGGTTTCGATGCCGCCGAAATGGTCGATCAGGTCGCGATCTTCTTTCTGGCCGGGCATGAAACCTCGGCCTCTGCTCTGGCATGGTCGCTCTATCTGCTGGCAGCAGCACCCGAGCATCAGGGGAGGGTGGCAGCCGAGGCGCGGGAGGTGCTGGGCGATGCGCCCACCTTCGCCGACATTGCACGGCTGAAGTTTACCCGCGATGTCTTCCGTGAAGCGATGCGGCTTTACCCGCCGGTGCCGATGATGGTGCGCGAGGCACGCTGCCCGGTGCGGTTCCGGGATCGCGATGTGCCCAAGGGCAGCCAGATCGTGCTCAGCCCTTGGCATGTGCATCGCCATGAGCGGCTTTGGGACCGGCCCGATGTGTTCGATCCGGGCCGTTGGCAGGAACCGGATGGGCGCGATGCGATCCGCAAGGCCTATCTGCCGTTTTCTGCTGGCGCCCGTGTCTGTCCCGGTGCTGGTTTTGCGATGATCGAGGGGCCGCTCCTGCTGGCCACTCTGGTACGGGATTTTGTCTTTGCCGAAAGCACAAAGGCCGCTCCGGTGCCGGTCGCCCATCTGACGGTTCGGTCCCTGGCCGGTATCAGGCTTGCCGTATCTGGCCGGGGATCATGAGGCGCGCGGCAGGCGTATGCAATTATAGGTTGTGTATCAGGGCGCCTGATTTGAGGGCGGTATTCGCTTGGCAATGTATCAAAATAAGAAACAATACTGATAAAGATGCGAATGCTCTTGCAGAATAAGACAAAAATGGGGCGGTTTCGTAGTATTTTCACCATAGGCAAAAAATCGCCCGGCGTGACGCGACGTCACATCGTTCGACATGAATACAACCGGCGCGATATTTGCTACAACATGTTCAGCGCAGAACCTTCCACCGGGTTTCTGCCGTTGCATTTCTCACCAGCGTCCCGATGCCGGGCGTGCCGAAGAACCACTCAAACCGTCGGGGGGCGGAGAGCGATGATCAACTGGCTTCTTGGCGGCAATGCCGTGCAACACCCTGTCGGAATTGGGATCCCAGGCCATATTCGTATTGCTTTTCCTGCGTTTGGCGACGTCGCGGACAAGGCCGAGATACGTCCCACGCCGCAGAAATCGGTTTCGCGTGAGGAGATTGCGAAACTGTTTCAATATGAACTCGGTCCGGTAGAGAGCTGAGCGAGAGACGGTACCAAACACCAGAATCGCGATTCTGTCTGGGCGAGACTCATTCGGCTGAATTCCGCCATCTTTCGGTTCAGTAAGCGCGAAAAATGTCCTGTTTCACGGCCATCGTTGCGGTGTTGCAACGGTTTTGTTAAGAATTAAGGAAAATCAGTGACCTTCCGCAACCGAGAATTGATCGTTATACGGAAACTATCGCAACCTGCGTGAAAGCGCCTGATTCGCGGACGTGGGACCGCAATTGGGATGTAACCGAAACGGTTCTGAGTCCGGTGGGGAGGGGCAATGACACCGAGTATGGAATTTAGCAGTACGTCGGCAGACGCCACTCTGACCGCTCCGCGCAGTTTTCTCAGGATCGCCATCCCGTCATGGCGGTTTGTCGGGATTCATATTGAACCCGATGCCGAGCCTGTGACCCTTTCAAAGGAAGAGCTTCAGACGCTGTTCCGGGGTGAATTGTCATCCCGCTCGAAAAAACGGGTCCTTACGGAAAACGAAGAGCAGGAACAGTCGGTTGCCGACCGTATACGTCGGGCGCTTTACCCGCAATTCGCGTCATATTGATCGCTTATCTGCCTTTCAGCGCTGACAGCCGCCGCTGATACTCTTTGAGAACAAACAACCTGATCGCCGTCGCAAGGCCCGTTTCTGTGCCTCTTTCGCCGTCGATCTCTGCCGCCAATGCGTTGATCGCGACATCGCGGTCTTCGGCGATTTCTCGAAACGCCCGCCAGAACTCGTCTTCCAGGGACACGCTGGTCCGATGCCCGTTCAAGGTCAGCGAATGCTTGACCGGGCGGCTCACTCCTCCCGGCCCTCGCGCTGATGCGCTTCGATCAGGGCGGCGGCGCGTTCGGCGCGGGTTTGTTCAAGGTCTTTCTGCACCTTGGTCCGACCATAGCGGACGGCGTTTTCCACCGCCTTCGCCCGGTCTTTGGCCTTTTCGCGCCGTTTGCGCTCGGTCCTGAGGTTGACGACCTCGGCCATCCGCTCAGTCCTCCGGTCCGACCATCAGTTCCGGCCGCACGATGCGGTCGAAAGTCTCGCCATCGACAAAGCCAAGCGCGATCGCCTCTTCGCGGAGCGTCGTGCCGTTCTTGTGCGCGGTCTTGGCGACCTTGGTGGCGTTGTCATAGCCGATGGTGGGGGCAAGTGCGGTGACCAGCATCAGGCTTTCCTTCATCAGCTTGTCGATCCGGGCGGTGTTGGCCTCGGTCCCGACAACCATATTGTCGGTGAAGCTGCCCGCCGCATCACCCAGAAGCTGCATCGACTGCAGCACGTTGTAGCTCATCATCGGGTTGTAGACGTTCAACTCGAAATGCCCCTGCGACCCGGCAAAGCCGACAGCGGCGTCATTGCCCATGACATGGGCGCAGACCATGGTCAGGGCTTCCGCCTGGGTCGGGTTGACCTTGCCCGGCATGATCGATGAGCCGGGTTCATTCTCCGGCAGGATCAATTCGCCAAGGCCCGAGCGGGGGCCGGAGCCGAGAAGCCGCATGTCGTTGGCGATCTTGAAAAGGCTCGCCGCGACGGTTTTCAGGGCGCCCGAGAACATGACCATCGCGTCATGTGCCGCGAGTGCTTCGAACTTGTTCGGCGCGGTGACGAAGGGCAGCGACGTGATCTCGGCGATCTTGGCGGCAATCGCCGTGTCCCAGCCCTTTTTGGTGTTGAGCCCGGTGCCGACGGCGGTGCCGCCCTGCGCCAGTTCGTAGATGTCGGGCAGGCAGGCCTCGACCCGCTCGATCCCCTTCATCACCTGATGGGCATAACCGCCGAATTCCTGACCGAGCGTCAGGGGGGTGGCATCCTGGGTATGCGTCCGGCCGATCTTGATGATGTCCTTGAATTCCTCGGACTTCGCCGCAAGGGCCCCGTGCAGCTTGCGCAGACCCGGCAGCAGCGTATCGCGCGCCATCATGCCGATGGCGACATGCATCGCAGTCGGGAACGTGTCGTTCGAGGACTGGCCCATATTGCAATGGTCGTTCGGGTGGACGGGTGTCTTGGACCCCATCTCGCCGCCAAGGATCTCAATCGCGCGGTTCGACACGACCTCATTCGCGTTCATGTTCGACTGGGTGCCTGACCCGGTCTGCCACACCACCAATGGGAAGTTGTCGTCGAACTTGCCCGCGACCACTTCAGAGGCCGCCTGCACCATCGCCTTGCCGAGCGTCGCGTCAATCTTGCCGGTCGCCATGTTGACCTCGGCCGCTGCCTGTTTGATCACGCCAAGCGCCCGGATGATCGCGACCGGCTGCTTTTCCCAGCCGATGGGGAAGTTGATGATCGAGCGCTGGGTCTGCGCCCCCCAATACTTGTCGGCGGGAACCTCAAGCGGGCCAAAGCTGTCGGTCTCGGTGCGGGTCTGGGGCATGGAAACGGTCCGTCCTTGGAAGATGTCGGACCCTGCCTAAGCGATTCCGCGCGGGGGGCCAAGGACGATGTCGCTTGCGGTGGCGCTAACGTCGCTCACGGCTTCGAATTTCCGAAACGCCGTCGCCGTCACTTCCGCCATTTGTCGAGGCTGACGACCTCGGCTTCCTGACGCGGGGCCTCTGCATCGACCAGATCGTCGTCGTCCTCTTCATCCTCGTCGTCGTCCTCGCCGTCCTGGGTTTCGAACCTCAGGCCAAACTCGACCGAGGGGTCGACGAAGGTACGGATCGCGTCGAAGGGGATGTAGAGCGGTTCAGGGC
>NZ_JBARVQ010000885.1:0-2980 GCF_049646345.1 Albidovulum sp.
GCACTTGTCGAACTGAAAGCGCGGTTCGACGAGGCCGCCAATATCCGCCAGTCGCGGCGTCTTGAACGCGCGGGCGCCCATGTCGTCTATGGGTTCATCAACTACAAGACCCACGCCAAGATCTCGACCGTGGTGCGGCGCGAGGGCGAGAATCTTGTGACCTATACTCATTACGGCACCGGCAACTATCACCCGATCACCGCGCGCATCTATACGGACCTGTCGTTCTTCACCTGCGACGCGCCCCTTGGCCGGGATGCGACCAAGGTCTTCAACTACCTCTCCGGCTATGTGCAGCCCGAGGGGCTGGAGAATATCTCCATCTCGCCAACCAGCCTCAAACCGCGCCTCCTGGAGATGATCGCGGCCGAGGCGGAGCATGCGAAGGCCGGCAAACCGGCGGCGATCTGGGCCAAGATGAATTCGCTGATCGAACCCGATATGGTCGACGCGCTTTATGCCGCGTCCCAAGCCGGGGTTAAGATCGAACTGGTGGTGCGCGGCATCTGCGGTGTCAGGCCCGGGATCAGCGGGCTATCCGAGAATATCCGGGTGAAATCGATCGTCGGCCGCTTCCTGGAACACAGCCGCATCGTCTGTTTCGGGAACGGCCATGGCCTGCCCTCGAAACAGGCCCGCGTGTTCTTTTCCTCAGCCGACTGGATGGGCCGCAACCTGAACCGGCGGGTCGAAACACTGATCGAAGCGACGAACCCCACGGTCAAGGCGCAGATCGTGAGCCAGATCATGGCAGCGAACCTTGCCGATGAGGCGCAAAGCTGGGTCCTGACGCCCGATGGACGTTATATCCGCGACCTGCCCGAGGGGCGCGACGACCTTTTCAACTGCCACCGGTTCTTCATGGAAAACCCCTCGCTGTCGGGCCGCGGCTCGGCCGGGGCGAAGGACGTGCCGAAACTCGCCCATGCCGATTGAGGACCTTTCGATGCCTGCCAGCACTGAAAAGAAAACGCCGTCCCACCGCGAGAAGAAACGCGAAAAGGAGGCCAAGGCCCGGTCGCTGGCAGAAGATTCGGGCCCCTTCGGCAAACCCCTGTTCGACGACCCCTCGGCCCGCGCACTGGAACGGGTCGGCGTGGTCGATGTCGGGTCAAACTCGGTCCGCCTTGTGGTCTTCGATGGTGCGGCGCGCAGCCCGGCCTATTTCTACAATGAAAAGATCATGGCGGGCCTCGGTCAGGGTCTGGCCGAAACAGGCCGCCTGAATCCTCAGGGCCGCGCCCGCGCGCTGGCCGCGCTGAAACGTTTTGCGGCCCTTGCCAAGGGTATGGAGCTGCCCTCCGTTTCCTGCGTCGCCACAGCGGCGGTGCGTGAAGCCGAAGACGGGCCGGATTTCCAGGCTGAGGTCGAGCGCGAGACCGGTCTGAAGCTCTGGGTCATCGACGGATTGGAAGAGGCGCGGCTTTCGGCACAAGGTGTGTTGCTGGGCTGGCCCGAGGCCGAAGGCCTCGTCTGCGATATCGGCGGCAACTCGATGGAACTGGCCGAGGTATCCGGGGGCAAGGTCGGCCGCCGCGTGACTTCGCCCCTCGGCCCCTTTCGGCTGCAACAGATTGCAGGCGGCAAACGGGGTATCGCGAAATACATCAAGGAAACTGTCGAAAAACTGGCCGCAGAGATCGGCACCGGGCATGAGCGCATCTATCTTGTCGGCGGCTCCTGGCGGGCGATCGCCCGACTGGATATGGAGCTACGCGCCTATCCGATGACGGTTTTGCACGAATACAGGATGAAACCGCAGGCGCTGTTGCAGACGCTGCATTGGATCGGCGACAGCGATCTGAACGAGTTGCGGAGCAAGACCGGCACGTCGGCGGCACGGATGGAACTGGTGCCGCTGGCGGCACAGGTCCTGCGCCAGCTTGTGCTGACCTTCCGCCCGAAGGAAATCGACGTCTCGGCTTATGGCATCCGCGAGGGGCTGCTTTACGAACAGATGCCCGAACGCCTGCGCATGCGCGACCCCCTGATCGAGGCCTGTCGCCACGCCGAACGCACGATGGCGCGGATGCCGGGTTTCGGCAAGAAACTCTACCAGTTCCTGCTGCCGCTCTATGCCAGCGCGAATTTTCAGACCCTGCGTATGCTGCGCGCGGCCTGCCTCTTGCATGACACCACATGGCGCGCGCATCCCGATTATCGGGCCGAGGTCTGTTTTGACAACGCCACCCGCGCCAACCTCGGCGGGCTCAGCCACCCCGAACGGGTGTTCCTCGGGCTCACGCTTTTGCACCGCTACAAGAATTCCCGCGCCGGATCGCGGATGGAGCCTGTCTTCACGCTTCTGACCGAGGCTCAGATCAAAGAGGCGGAGGTCATGGGCAAGGCCATGCGCTTCGGTGCGATGTTCGCGGTCAAATCGCCGGAAGAGGCAGGCGAACTGGTCTGGCGTCCGAAGAAGAAGGTGTTGGAACTGAGGCTCAACGCACATGCCGAGGCGCTTTTCGGCGAGGTCGCACAGGCAAGGTTCGGGTCACTCTGCGATGCATTGGGCGCTGAAAAACTCACGACGATCGTCGGCCCCTGAATAAAACAATTTTTCTTCGAAAAATTGGCGATTTTTCGGAGAAAAATCGTATTGGCTCAGATGTCGATTTCCTCACCCGGCGCGGGCATGGCCAGTTCTGCAGGCGACTTTCGACGAATGATGATATCACCGTTGGGCAGCATTTCAGGCGCATGGTAGTTCCTGATGTCGCCAATCAACCCCGCGAGTTCGCGCATGATGGGCTCCATCTCGCCCAGGACTTCGCCCAGTTCGAATTGCAGGTCTTTCAGCGCCGGTTCGACCTCATCCAGCATAGAGCGCATGATGATCTTCGCGCCTTCTTCAAGCAGGCTGAAGCCTTCCTCGACATCCTCTTCTTCACCGGCCTCCTGCGCCAGCACCGGTGCGGTGCCGAGCATCAGGGCCGTCAGAGTGATCGCGATCCGGTTCATGGTGCCAATATAGTACATC
>NZ_JBARVQ010000886.1:0-3873 GCF_049646345.1 Albidovulum sp.
TTCACCCGGTTGGAAAACCAACGGCACAAAGATCCCCCGCCCAGTCGTTTGCATCGCGCGCTGCCGATCAGCCTTCCAGGTCCGCACAAACGCCGCGACCCGCTCGTAGGACCCGTCAAAGCCAAGCTGCACCAGATCCGCATGCATCTGCTTGGCGGTGCGCCGGTCCTTGCGCGATTTGCGCTGCTCAGTCACCAGCCAACCCGACAGTTTCTCCGCAAATGGATCCAGCTTGCTTGGCCGCGTCGGCGTCCGGAAACTGGGTTCCACTATCTCAGCCCGCAGATATTTCCTGATGGTGTTGCGAGACAGACCAGTCCGCCGTGAAATCTCGCGAAGGGGCATCTTGTCCCTCAGTGCCCATCGTCGAATTACGCTCAAAAATCCCATGTCTATCACTCCAATAACCCCCGACACATCCCGTCAAGGGCACGGTTGCACATGGGTCAGTTCTCAGTGACAATTCTGACCGCTACCGGGTCAGTTCTCGGTGACATTCAACAATCAGCTTTCGTCCGCTTTCGGATCAGGAGCTTGCCGCCTCCCAACAGACCTGAACAGGGGACGGGAAAATAAAACCCGTCTTCTGCAGCGAACTTTTCTCGGAGCAATGGAGGGCCAATGAAACCCTTCGGAGTGCCATGAAATGCGTTACCTCACTTTCAACGAACTGCGTGAAAAACTCGGTGGTCGCGGCCGCACCACGATCTACCGTGACATTGCGGCAAAGCGTCTGCCCAAGCCGATCAAATTGGGCGGGCTGAACTATTTTCCCGAACAGGCTGTCGATGATGCGTTGTTGGGGCGGGCCGATTCCTCTAACACCGCGAGCCGCAGTCTCAAAGGCCGGGGCTAATCTGATGGGCCAAGAAATGGAAAACCCCGATGCGCTGGCGGGCGCTATCGGGGCTGATTGCAAAGCGGACAGCTTCACTAATCCATATTACCGGCTTAGGGCAGAACGCGCAACATCGCTGTGCATGGTGCTGGAGGATATTGATCCGGCAGACGCGGCTATGATCTGTTGCTCCTATCTGGAAGAATACGGGGCCGGTGATCCTGTTCACACTGCCTTCGGGGATATCCGGGCAGATGCAGAGTTCTGGGCCGATTGTGCTCACCCTGCCGAGCTGGAGCATTACTTTGCCGCGTCCATGAAACGATTGGGCTCCATGGTTCAGGGAATCAAGGCACGCAAGCGGCTGATCGTAGCTCTCTGGGCAAGCCTGAGCGATCAGGATCGTGTAGCGTTCCTATCGCGGATCGATCCGAACGGGCAGTTTACCGGGCGGGGTGCGCTATGAACGCTTGGAAGGATTTTGGCGACTTGCGCCCCGTGCCCCCGATTGAGGCATACGCCAGTGAGTGCAGGGCCGAACTCGAACGCGAGAGCAGGTTCTTTCCGGCATCTGACTTCGATGGGCTGGACGTTCCCCCGCGCCAATGGCTTGTGCACGAACTGGTGCCTTCGGGCACCGTGACACTTTTGGGGGGCGATGGCGGCACCGGCAAGTCACTTGTGGCGCTGCAACTGGCCAGTGCCGTGGCAACCGGCAGGGCGTGGCTTAGCCGTGGCGTTAAGGACGGGGCCGCGCTCTATATCAGCGCAGAGGATGATCAAGATGAGCTGCACCGCAGGGTTGCTGACGTGGCGCAGGCCGAGGGCGTGGCGCTGGCCGAGCTGCACGGGCTGACACTGCGCAGCCTTGCGGGTGAGGATGCGCTGTTGGCGATGCTGGATGGCCGCTCCGGCGCTCTTTCCGCAACGGCGCTGTTCAAGGAAGTGGATGAGCGGGTGCAGGTCGAGAAACCTGCGCTTGTCGTGCTGGATACCCTTGCCGATCTGTTTCCCGGCAATGAAAATGACAGGGCGCAGGCGCGGCAGTTCGTTGGGCTGTTGCGCGGCCTTGCGATCCGCCACCAATGCGCGGTTGTCCTGCTGGCGCACCCTAGCTTGTCGGGCATATCATCTGGCGCGGGCACGTCAGGCTCCACCGGCTGGAACAACAGCGTGAGATCGAGGCTCTATCTGGAGCGCGTGGTGCGGGATGGCTATGAGCCGAACGCCGACGCGCGGGTGCTATCCACCAAGAAAGCCAACTATGGCCGCACTGGAGGCGAGATCAATCTGACTTGGCGCGATGGCGTATTCGTCGCTGATCCGCCCGAGACGATGCTGGATCGTGTTTCCGGTTCTATAAAGGCCGAGCGGGTGTTTTTGAAGCTGTTGGACGCCCTCACCGCTCAGGGGCGCTACGTCTCGGCAAATCCGGGGCCGACATACGCGCCTGCCATGTTCGCCAGTCACCCCGATGTAGAGGGCTGCACCAAGCTTGCCTTGAAAGGCGCAATGAACGCGCTGTTTGGGCGCGAGATGATCGAAGTCGCGATGCACGGAAAGGGCCAAAAAGCCCGGTCGCACTTGGCAAGAAAGGGGGCTGACCATGCTCAGTAATGAGGGTGCAACCCCCGGTGCAATACTAAGTTCAACCCCCGGCCAACCCCCGGCCAACCCCCGGCCAACGGGGGTGCGACATATACCCCTTATACCCCAAGCGTTGCACCCGCCCTTGGCGGCTTGGGTGCACGGCACGGAACCTTGAGAATCGTCTGCTCAAAAAACATGGCATGGGCTGGGGAGTACGAGGAATCAGATGAGCGATGTGCCTGCACCCCTTCAGGGGCTTTTACTCAAATGACTATAAAAGGCTATGTTAGGAGAGGTTTCTGATGTCGCGACCAACGAACTTCGTGCTTAGGATCATCGCCGAGGTTCGCGCCGAGGAGGAGCGAAATCGGCCGAAACTGCCGAAGTCACGGATCTGCCCATTTACCGCAGACCAGCCGTGGTACATGCAGATGAATTGCAGCACCTGTATCGGCAAAGTCTGCGCCCGGTTCGAACGGTTCGGCCTGAACGATGAAGGTGAACCGCTGCCCTATGTTGAACGGCCACAATGCGGTGCGATCACCCGTCAACTGTTCGCATGCGCGAACCGGATTGTGCCAGGCAAGACGCGTTGCCGATTTCACGGCGGCCTGAGCACCGGGCCGAAAACGATCGAGGGTAAGGCACGGATCGCGGCTGCCCAGCGTCTCCGTTGGGCGAAGTGGCGAGTGACCAATAAACCTCCCGAAGCTTAACTTGGTCGGCTGTCTAGGCGCAGTGCGATTAAGGTCAGGAGGGCTGAGGGCGTTGAGAAAGTCTTTGAGGTTGGTTCGGGGACAGGCTGGTCGGAAATATTCCCTGGCCACAGCGTCAACCTCGACCGCCCATCTCGAACTTCTTCTGCCGGCACCACGCGACAGGACAGCGTCCGCGCCTGCGCCACGGCTCCGGACATCCTCTTCAGCACCATATCAGGCGGACAAGAAGCGTGATTGCCATGTCACCGGCACCGGCTGCGTCCTGAAAGACCGTCAAATGTCGGCATCGCGATCACGAGCTCCGGACCCTCACGGTGCCAGCAGCCCCAGGCGTCACCCACTAGAGGAGGCCCAAGACTTCGCCACGCAATGGCTATGGACATACAACAACGACCGCCCCAACATGGGCATCGGAGGCGTCACACCCGCAATGAAACTGAAAATGGCCGCATAAGTTCTACGAATGCACCCCGCTAAAAATGGGGGGATTACCCTAGGCCTCGGGGCTAATAAACGTTTCAAAGTAAGGCATTTGCACGTGATCACTACCGCCAGAATAGAAAGCGCGATTTCCTCCATGGCGTAAATCTACACGGCTCGCAGAACTGGATCGCCGCATCCGAGAACACCGCAGGGCGGCCGAGGCGGCCGTCAGGCTGCGCGAGCCAGGTCATCTCCTTGTCCAACCAGATCAGCAGCGACCCGCGCTTGCGCAGCGACGCTGAG
>NZ_JBARVQ010000887.1:0-1827 GCF_049646345.1 Albidovulum sp.
CGTTCAGTTTGAACCTCTGTTCCGCAGCGCTTGTGATGATTGGGAGTGTTTTGGGAGTGACAGCAAACTCCTGACGACGTTGAAAAAGACGGTGTTGATCTTGGGCCGGGGCAGCGATAATCGCGCCCTTTTTCGGTAGGATCTCTGCCGCTCCATACACGTGCCTTCAAGTACAATCTCCAATGCTATGCCAAGTGCAGCGAGAAGCGGCGGTAGGTACCCCATCGATGCCGAGCGTTTCATGATTGGAGAGGAAACTCTCAAAAATTGAGTTCGGTGTCCCGAAAAAGCAAACAGATCTATCGGGACTGAACGATAGTCATCGTGGACAGTGTTTGGCGCTGATGTACGGGCGCCTCCTGTTTCCAACTCACACCACACTTGGGAGACTGAAATGAACCTGAAATATCTCACTGCATTTGCAGCCACCGCATTGATGGCCCTTGCCCCGGCCCTCCATGCCAAGGAAGCAAGCCCGATCCCCCAAAGCAGCGATGCGTTCACCGTATATAGCGAAGTCGATGACTGGACCGTTTACGCCGACGCAGACACACAAACCTGCCTCGTCGAACGGGCCGATGATCTGGGCAACGTGATGCAGATGGGCGTGACCACCGATCACGACTATGCCTATGTGGGCATCTTCACACTTGCAGATGTCAAGATCCGCAAGAAAGAAGACATTGCGATCGCCGTCGATGGCACGATTTTCCTCGGCGAGTCCCATGGCCTCAAAAGCAAGAAGCTTCAGGGGGATTACAAGGGCGGATATGTGCTGACCAACAATCCTGATATGGTGACGGCGATCGCCGAGGGAAGCGTGTTGATTGCGTTCCCGGAAGATCCGGTTGCTTTTGTCATCGACCTCACCGGCACCAAGAAAGCCATCGAGGAAGCCCGCAAATGCAATGCTGAGATGAATTGACCTCATAGCAAGCGATAGGTGCCGGGCAGTCCGCAGGTCAATTGCCCGCGCCTTTAAGACCTTAAGAACAGTCACCTACCCGGTCGGGAGCGCGGCGATCATCGCCGCCCACTCGGCCAGTCATCGAGCCGGGCGTAGATCGTGACCGCGATGCCGCCGAGCGCCACCGCGATGAACACCCAGCGCAGCGCGTCGAGATACGGCACAAGCGGCAGGATTGCGGTCTGGGTTTCGGCCAAAACGTTCTGCGCAACCTCGACTCCGGCAGCACCCAGCGTCGCCGCGCCCGCCGCGCCGCCGCCCTTCATCGTGCGGCTTTGCGCCAGGACCTCACGCTCTGGCGGGGTTTCCGCTGCGAAGGCAGTCTCCCTGACCGGGAACCGCTCGCCCCACTGACGCGCGGGGCCGAGGTCGACATGGATGAACCCCGAGCGCGGATAGAAGCCGAAGCCGAGAAAGCCGACCTCCCGCGCCGCCGCTTCGAACGCGATCTAGTCGTGGTTCGCCATGGCGATGTCAAAGGCGGCGCCGTCGAGGTGCTTGGAGCGAGTCGCGCCGCCCACGGCGCGGTTGCGCTCGCGGCTGCGATAGGCGGAGCGGAAGATCAGCGGCTTCCGGAGCCGGCCGTGGTCATCGTTCCGCTGATGATCGTTCGCCCGGACAGGGTCCGCATTCTCCCCGAATACCTCGCCTGGGCCATCAACCAGCCCGACGCGCAGCGCAGGCTCGGCGCGGAGGCACAGGGCACAAGCCTCCGGATGATCCCGATGGCGGTCCTCGAAAACCTCGAGATCGCCGTCCCCGACCTGCCCACGCAGAAACGCATCGTCGAACTCAATGCCTTGGCTCGGCAGGAGGGGAAACTGCTTCGACAGCTCGCCGCTAGCCGGGAAGAACTCGTA
>NZ_JBARVQ010000888.1:0-8116 GCF_049646345.1 Albidovulum sp.
GATATGGCACCGCCCGGATCAGGCTTACACGCAAACGATGCCCGCAACAAAAAGGGGGCGCTGCAACATCGCAGCGCCCCCATCTTCTGTCTTGTGGCCCGGACCTCAGAGGCTCGGATAAAGCGGGAAGCGGGCGCAAAGGGCGGCGACTTCGGCCTTGACCTTCTCTTCAACCGCGCCGTTGCCGTCCTCGCCATTGGCAGCCAGCCCGTCGACAACCTCGACGATCCAGCGCGAGATCTGGCGGAACTCTTCCTCACCAAAGCCGCGCGTGGTGCCTGCGGGTGCTCCAAGGCGGATACCGGAGGTCACGAAGGGTTTTTCGGGGTCGAAGGGCACGCCGTTCTTGTTGCAGGTGATATGGGCGCGGCCAAGGGCGGCCTCGGCGGCCTTGCCGGTCACCTTCTTCGGCCGCAGATCGGCGAGGCAAAGGTGGTTGTCGGTCCCGCCCGAAACGACATCGATCCCGCCCTTCATCAGCTCATCCGCCATCGCGGACGCGTTCGTTTTCACTTGCGCCGCATAGGTCTTGAATTCGGGGCGCAGCGCTTCGGCAAAGGCCACGGCCTTGGCAGCGATGACATGCATCAATGGCCCGCCCTGAAGGCCCGGGAAAACGGCCGAGTTGATCTTTTTCGCGATACCTTCGTCATTGCAAAGGATCATGCCGCCGCGCGGACCGCGCAATGATTTGTGCGTCGTCGTGGTGCAGACATGGGCATGCGGGATCGGCGAGGCGTGGACGCCGCCCGCGACAAGACCGGCGATATGGGCCATGTCGACATGCAAATAGGCACCGATTTCATCGGCGATGGCGCGGAACGCCGCCCAGTCCCATTCGCGGCTATAGGCGGTGCCGCCGGCAAGGATCAGTTTCGGGCGGTGCTCCAGCGCCTTGGCGCGGACATCGTCCATATCCAGTCGCTGGTCCTGTTGGCGCACTCCGTAGGACACGACATTGAACCATTTGCCGGACATGTTGACCGGCGACCCATGGGTCAGGTGGCCGCCCGAATTGAGGTCGAGGCCCATGAACGTGTCTCCGGGCTGTAGCAGCGCCAGGAACACGGCCTGGTTCATCTGCGATCCCGAATTCGGCTGCACATTGGCGAAGTTGCAGTTGAAAAGCTCTTTCGCGCGTTCGATTGCCAGCGTCTCGGCCACGTCGACATACTGGCAGCCGCCATAGTAGCGCTTGCCCGGATAGCCCTCGGCATATTTGTTGGTCAGGACCGAACCCTGTGCCTCAAGCACGGCGAGTGAAACGATGTTTTCGGAGGCGATCAGCTCAATCTCGTCGCGCTGGCGGCCAAGTTCGTTGCGGATCGAGCCGAAAAGCTCGGGGTCGCGGGTTTCGAGGGATTCTGTGAAGAAACCAGAGTCACGTTGCGGGGCGTTCATGGGCGTCTCCTGAGGGCTGAAGTTGGCCGCGTTGTAGCGGAGGAGGGCTGGGGCGGGAAGCGTGGAATCCGACATGTTTCGGTTCGTACGCGAAACGAATTCCACTATAGGAAACTTTTTGCTGACCCAAGGTCAATCCCCAAAGCTCAGACGACGGTGAACTGCCCCATCATCCCGGCATCCTCATGCTCAAGGATGTGGCAGTGATACATGTAGGGCAGGACCGGGTCGGCATAATCGGAAAACGACAGCCGGAGCGCCACGGTTTCCTGCGGCCGGATCAGAACGGTGTCCTTCAGCCCGGCTTCCTGCGCCGACGGGGGTATGCCATTGCGCGACAGGATACGAAACTGCACGTCATGGATATGCATCGGGTGCAGCATCGGCGTGGTATTGGTCCAGATCCAGGTCTCGGTTGTGCCGAGGGGGACGGCAAAGTCGATGCGCGAATGATCGAAGCGGCGGCCATTGATGGTGAAATCGCCCATCATTCCCATGCCGGTCATCGCAAGATCAAAGCGCCGGTCTTCGCCGGTCGCATCGGGCGGCGGCGGTATTTCAGCCAGCCGGTCTGGCAGGGTGGGCGTGGGGCGCACGCCGCGCGGTCGGATTTCCATCACGTCACGGGTCCCGCTGGTGCCCATCATCGCGACCTCGGCGCCGAAGGTTTCCGCCCTCAGCATCACCGCCGCGCCGTCCGAGACATCGACGAGAAACTCCGCCCGCTCACCAGGGCTTAGGATCGCGCCCTGCATCGGGACGGGTTCCGCCAAAAGCCCGCCATCCGAGGCGATCTGATGGAAGGTGCGATTGTCGGCGAAATGCAGCCCGTAAAACGTGCCATTGGCGCCGTTGAGGATGCGCAGGCGGATCAGCGGCGTATCGACCTCCAGCACCGGGCCGGTCTGACCGTTGACCAGCAGCACATCGCCCTGCATCCCGGCCATCCGGTCATGCATGTTCATCGTGTAAGGCATCTGGCCGTCGGCATCGAAGCGGCGGTCCTGCAGGACCAGCGTGAAGTCATCCTCGCCATATGTGCGGGGCAGGGGCAGGGCCGCCTCTTCGTCATCGGTTACCCGCAGCACACCCGCCATGCCCGCCCAGACATGGGCGCCGGTCTTTTCATGCTGATGACCGTGGAACCAGAAGGTGCCCGCCTTCTGCATTAGGTCGAATTCCGGCGACCAGACCGCACCCGGTGCAATCTCCTGATGCGGGCCGCCATCGGCGGCGGCGGGCAGGTGCAGCCCGTGCCAATGCAGGGTCATCGGCTCACCGATATGGTTCGCGACATTCATTCTGAGCGCATCGCCCGCGCGGGCCGACAGGATCGGGCCAAGGAAGGTTGCGTTGATGCCGATGGTTTCGGTGGCGATGCCGGGGCGAAATTCATGCAGTCCGGGGGCCACGGTCAGGTCAAAGACCCTGCGACCGCCTTCGATCCGCCCCTCATTCAGCCGTGGCTGGATGAAGGCCTGGCCGGTACCGGCGAAGGCGGCGCGTGGTCGGATCAGGGCTGGGGCCGCAAGTGCCGTCAGCCCGGCAAGAGCAGCGCGGCGGGTCATTGTCATCGGATAGGCCATCGGCCAGCCTTTCTTGAAACCGGCCCCGGACGGCCGGATGGGGTTGTCTTCGCGGTCCTGTCAGTAGATCAATGCACAAGGATTGAATGCGGGGATAGCTGTGTCGTCGGCTGAGAATATCACATTTCTGGCAAGCGATGCCCCGGTTGCGCAAGAGGCGCTGGCCAAACTGACATCGGCCTATGGCTCGGTCCCCGTTGACGAGGCGGAGGTCATCGTCGCGCTCGGGGGCGACGGGTTCATGCTGCAGACGCTGCACGCGACGCAGGCAATGGATGTTCCGGTCTATGGTATGAATTGCGGCACGATCGGCTTTCTCATGAACGAGTATGATGAGGAGGGGCTCCGCGCGCGGCTGAGCGAGGCCGAGGAAGAGGTGATCAACCCCCTCGCCATGCGGGCCGAGACCGCAGATGGCGAGGTCCGGGAAGCATTGGCGATCAACGAGGTATCGCTGCTGCGCGCCGGTCCGCAGGCGGCAAAGCTGCGGATCACCGTGGACGGCAAGGTGCGGATGGAGGAACTGGTCTGCGACGGTGCGCTGGTCTGCACGCCGGCCGGATCGACCGCCTACAACTATTCCGCCCACGGGCCCATCCTGCCCATCGGCGCCGAGGTGCTGGCCCTGACTGCAATGGCGGCCTTTCGCCCCCGGCGCTGGCGCGGGGCGCTGCTGCCGATGACGGCTGTGGTGCGGTTCGACGTGCTTGACGCCGACAAGCGCCCGGTGATGGCCGATGCCGATGGCCGGTCAGCCCCGAATGTGGTTTCGGTCGAGGTGCGGTCAGAGCCCGCGATCCGTCACCGGATCCTTTTCGATCCGGGGCATGGGCTGGAAGAACGCCTGACCCGCGAACAGTTTATCTGAGTTTCCAGCTGTCCGCTTTCCACGCCTCGATCTTGCGGTAGAGGGTGGAGGGGGACACATCCAGCACCCGCGCGGCCTTGGGGATTGATCCGTCATGGCTGGCGATGGTTTCCTCGATCACCAGCCTTTCAACCTCGGCCAGTGTCCGTCCGATCAGGCCGTCCAGCGTCACGCGCGGCTTTTCAACATCAACCGCCGGGGCCTCGTCCTTATGCTCAAGTTCGTGGTGCAGCTCAAAGGGCAGCATGTCGCGGGTGACGACCGGGCTGTCGTTCAGCACCACGACATGCCGGATTACGTTCAGAAGCTGGCGCACATTGCCGGGCCAGTTCAGGCGGCGGAACAAAGTCGCGACCTCGGGGCTGAGTGCCCCGAACGACCGGCCTTCTTCTTCCGAGAACCGTTTCAGGGCGGCATCCGCGATGGTCAGCACGTCCTCGCCCCGGTCGCGCAGGGGCGGCATGCGGATCGGCACGACATGCAGGCGGTAATAGAGGTCTTCCCGGAACCTGCCGCGCCGGACTTCCTCCAAGGGGTCGCGGTTCGAGGCGCAGATGATCCTGACATTGACCTTTCGCGACTGGGTCGCGCCGACGGGCTGGATCGTCGAGGTCTGCAAAAAGCGCAGGAGTTTGCTTTGCAGGTTCAGGTCCAGTTCGCAGATCTCATCCAGAAAGAGCGTGCCGTCATGCGCTTGCGCCGCTGCACCGGGCTTGTCGCTGATTGCCCCGGTGAAGGACCCTTTGACATGGCCGAACACCTCGGATTCCAGCAACTCGGACGGGATCGCGCCACAATTGAGCGGAATGAAAGGCCCGTGGGCACGGTTGGATTGATCGTGCACCGCCTGCGCGCACAGCTCCTTGCCGGTCCCGCTTTCGCCAGTGATGAAAACCGTCGCCATCGACCGGGCGACCGAGCGGATCTTGGCATAGACCTCGCGCATGGGTTCGGACGATCCGATGAATTCGGCGGGCGGCTGGGCATCGCCGGTCACGGCACCCGGCTGACCGTCCAGGACCGCCCCGGCCAGCGCATTGTCGATTGCTGCAAGAAAACGCTGCTCATCGAACGGTTTGACAAGGAATTCATGCGCCCCGGCTCGCATCGCGGTAACGGCCTTGTTGATTGAACCGTTGGCGGTGATGACGATCACATGTGCATCGGGCTTGATCGCAAGAAAATCCCGCATCAGATCAAGCCCGTCCCGGTCGGGCAGCATCAGATCAAGAAGCACGACGGGGGGGCGGATTTCCTTGAACTTGCTCAGGCCGGATGCAGCGTCGGACGCGCAGGTCACCTTGTGCCCGGCCGAGCGCAGAACCGATTCATAGACGAGTTGCAGCGACGGCGTATCCTCGACCAATAGTAATGGCTGCTCGGTCATGGGGACTCCCCGCGGCGCGAGCGTTCCTGCGCAACGAAGTGAATCAACCTGTCGAGTTGCGCCAGCGTTTCCATGCCAAGCCCGCCAAGCGCCCCCTTGTCGCGGCGGTGGGCGCCACTGTTGAGCGCCTGTGACAGCGCCTGAAGACGTTTGCCACCAACCGCCCCGGCAAGAGCGATCAGCACATGGGTCTCGGCCCGGATTGCGGCCAGATCGCCATTGGCGAGACCGGCAAAAAGGTTGCGTTCGCAATTTCGCAGATCGGTCGCCAGGCGTTGCAGTAGTTCCTTCGAGGCCTCGGGGCCCGCAACTTCGATCAGGCGGTCGAAACAGGTCCGGTCAAATTCGACGGAAGCATCGACCGCAAGCGCTTCTCCGTCTGAATAGCCGTTGCTTTGCCGTTTGAGAACATTGGCGATGGCGGTGCCGAAACTTTCGATCCCGGCCAGAGGTTTGGCCAGAATGGCATCGGCCCCGGCAGAGTAGATCGCTTCGCGGTTGGCACGCAGCACATAGGCGGTGATGGCGACGATGGGCATGTTCTTGTAGGCGCGGCCATTGGAACGCAATGTGCGGATGACGTCGATCCCGTTCAGGCGCGGCATTTCGATATCGATCAGCGCGAGGTCAAAATCCTCGCGCTCCAGCCAGTGCAGCGCCTCCACTCCGTCACCGGCAACTTCGAACACCGCCCCCATCTTGGCCAGCATGTGCCCGATCACCGTCTGGTTGGTTTTGCTGTCCTCGGCGATCAGAACCTTGATACGGCTCAGATCGGGCAATTCGACCACCTTTGCCGCCGGCGCGGCAGCCCAGACATCAGGCGGCAATTCCAGCGTCACGCGCGCGCCCCGCTCGGGTAGGTTTTCGACGCTGATCGTGCCGCCAAGACGACCCGTCATGTGTTTCGAGATATGCATCCCGAGACCCCGGCCGGGTTTCACATTCCCATCCGGCCGCCCTTCATATTCGAAAAGCCGCGTCAGCGCCTCGGGTGAAAAGCCCGGCCCCTGATCGGTGATCGCCATGCGCAATGCACCGGTCTCGGACAGGCTGATGTCCAGCGTGACTGCGCCCGCATCGGTGTATTTGATCGCATTCGACAGGATGTTGGACAGAACACGTTCCAGGGCGATCCGATCCAGGGTCAGGACCTCTGGCACGTCATCGCCGCGCGACAGATTGAACGTCAGACCTTTTTCACTCGCCCGGCCGGACCAGCGCATTTCGGTATCGTAGAGAAAGCGTTCTACCTGCAGATTGGCGGGATGGGTGGCGGCGAAGTCATCGCCGCCCAGCATGATCGTCAGGCCTTCTTCCAGCAGTCTGGCAAGGATTTCGCCCGACGCCCGCACGCGCTCCAACTGCAGACGGGCCGCCTGGTCCAGACTGTCGTGGTCGATCAGCCTCAGGCCGCCGATGATGTCCGATACCGCCGCCCGCAGATCATGCCCGAGAAGGGTCAGCCGCGCAGGATGGACTGGCTGCAATGGGGCAGGACTCTCTCCAGAATCGTCTCCCCTCATCGCGCGCTCACCGAAAGCGCGGCAAATTTGATCAGATCAGACAATACAAGTCTCGGTTGCATCATGCCTTGGTTGTACGCGAGGAAACTTCGTCCGCCAACCTGTCTGAAACGTCAGGTGACGACCCCGTGATCGCACCAATGATCCCGGATCACCCCCAATGTTGTCTCAGGATTGACCGACGGGATAGCCGATGCCGTTCAGGGCGACCGTAATCTCCTCCAGAATCACCGGGTCGTCGATGGTGGCGGGCATCTTGTAGGTCTCGCCATCGGCGATCTTGACCATGGTTGCGCGCAGGATCTTGCCCGAGCGGGTCTTGGGCAGGCGGTCCACTACGGTGGCCAGCTTGAAGGCCGCGACCGGGCCGATCTGGTCACGCACCAGCTTGACGCATTCCTTCACGACATCGCCATGGTCGCGGGCCGACCCCTTGTTGAGGCAGAGGAACCCCACGGGCATCTGGCCCTTCAGGCTGTCCGACACCCCGATCACCGCGCATTCGGCGACATCCGGGTGACCGGCCAGAACTTCTTCCATCGCGCCGGTCGACAGGCGGTGGCCCGCGACGTTGATCACGTCATCGGTGCGCGCCATGATGTATAGGTATCCATCCTCGTCGATCATGCCTGCATCGCCGGTTTCATAGTGGCCGGGGAAGGTGGTGAGGTAGGATTTGCGATACCGCGCCTCGGCGTTCCAAAGCGTGGGCAGCGTGCCGGGGGGCAGGGGCAGTTTGACCGCAATGGCACCCAAAGTGCCGGGCTTCACCGGATGGCCGCCTTCGTCCAGTACCTGTACATCGTAGCCCGGCATCGCGACCGAGGGGGAGCCGATCTTGACCGGCAATTCCTCAATCCCGATCGGGTTCGCGGCGATGGCCCAGCCCGTCTCGGTCTGCCACCAATGGTCGATGACGGGGACATTGAGATGTTTCTGCGCCCAAAGGATTGTGTCCGGATCGGCGCGTTCGCCGGCAAGGTAAAGCGCACGCAAACCTGAAAGATCGTAGTTCTTGATGAATTCCCCCTCGCGGTCGTCGCGCTTGATGGCGCGCAAGGCCGTGGGGGCGGTGAAGAAGCTTTTGACCTTATGCTCGGCGATCACCCGCCAGAACGTCCCCGCATCCGGCGTGCCCACGGGCTTGCCTTCAAAGACGATGGTGGTGCAGCCCGCGATCAGGGGCGCGTAGCAGATATAGGAATGGCCAACGACCCAGCCCACATCCGAGGCTGCCCAGAACACATCGCCCGCTTCGCAATCATAGATCGCCTTCATGGTCCAGTTCAGCGCCACCAGATGGCCCGCTGTCGGGCGTACGACCCCCTTCGGCGCGCCGGTCGTGCCC
>NZ_JBARVQ010000889.1:0-2094 GCF_049646345.1 Albidovulum sp.
CCTGACAAAAACGCCACATCTTCAGGGGTTTCGGCGCGCGCCGAGGTGACCCAGGACGGCATCCGGGGTAAGGTGTCGAGGTCGTCGATCGCGGACGTTGATTGGTAGGTCATGCCCCAACACTAGCCCACGGCGGCGCTTTTAGCCAGAAAATAGCAACACAACCGCCCCGCCTTGCTGTTTTTAGTTACGTCCAATAATGTTGCATTATCGGATGCAAGAAGAGTATGCTCAAGGCTATGACCGAAACGCCCGAGAAATCGCCTTCCGAACCCCCGGAACGTCCCGATCGCCATGAAGGGGACGACAGCGCTGATACGGAGCGCGACATGATTGCCCTGCCCTCCCATGTCGCTGGCTCGGGCACGCTCGACCGCCTGGTCGAAACCGCGCGAGACTATGCGCGTCAGGCGGCGTCGCAGAACACGCTGAAGGCCTATGCCAAGGACTGGGCCCATTTCGCCCGCTGGTGCCGGATGCGCGGCGCGGACCCTCTCCCCTCGTCGCCCCAGCTGATCGGGCTCTACATCGCCGATCTGGCAGCGCCGAGCGGCAAGGCCCCTGCCCTCTCGGTCTCCTCAATAGAAAGGCGGCTGTCCGGCCTGACCTGGGGCTATGCTCAGCGCGGAGAACGGCTGGACCGCAAGGACCGCCACATTGCCAGCGTCCTGGCTGGCATCCGCCGCAAGCACGCACGGCCACCGGCACAGAAAGAGGCCATCCTGCCGGAAGACCTGCGCGACATGCTGGCAGCCCTGCCCCACGATCTGCGCGGCCTGCGCGACCGGGCGATCCTGCTGATCGGCTTTGCTGGTGGCCTGCGTCGGTCCGAAATTGTCAGCCTCGACCACGGCAAGGATGACACGCCTGACTCCGGCGGCTGGGTCGAGATCCTGGAGGGCGGCGTGCTCCTCACCCTACGCGGCAAGACCGGCTGGCGCGAGGTCGAAATCGCCCGCGGCTCATCCGATCAGACCTGCCCGGTCCATGCCCTGACGCAGTGGCTGCATTACGCAAGGATCGACTTCGGCCCGATCTTCGTCGCCACGTCGCGCAACGGCCTGAAAGCTACGGGCGAGCGGTTGTCGGACAAGCACGTCGCCCGGCTGATCAAGTCCTGCGCCCGCGAGGCCGGGCTACGCCCTGATCTGCCTGAGGCCGAGCGCGTGCGGCTGTTCTCGGGCCATTCCCTGCGTGCAGGCCTTGCCAGCAGCGCGGAAGTTGATGAGCGCTATGTTCAAAAGCAGCTCGGTCATGCCAGCGCAGAGATGACCCGCCGATACCAGCGGCGGCGTGACAGGTTCCGGGTGAACCTGACCAAGGCCGCAGGCCTGTAAGCCCCCTGCCCTTCCGACGAGCCTTTGCTGAAATGCCAAGCTCCAACCTGACCGCTCAGGTTTCAGCTAACCGCTTCAATTGAAATCAGGAACCAAACGCGACAGAGGATCAAACCCCCCTGCCCCAGTCGCAGGCCCTAAAATCCGCAGGCTGCGTCGAGATCCACGAGGAGCAGGCCTCGGGCGGCAACCGCTCACGGCCCGTGCTGGCCCGCGTGCTCGAGCGGATTGGGAAGGGCGACACGCTGGTCGTGGTGCGCATCGACCGTCTGGCGCGGTCACTGTCGCACCTCCTCGAGGTGATTGAACGGCTGGAAGCCAAGGGCGCCTTCTTCCGCTCGCTCATGGACCCGATCGACACGTCCTCGCCGCAGGGCAAGTTCACCCTCCAGGTCCTGGGCGCGGCCGCTGAGTTCGAGCGGGCCCTGATCCGTGAACGCACCAAAGCCGGACTGGCCAGCGCGCGAACCAAAGGCCGGGTTGGCGGCAATCCGGGCCTGCGCGCTCGGGATCCGGCGGCGCTGCGCAAGGTGCGGCTGGCGCGGCAGGACGGCTACATGGAACGCTTGAACGAGACGGCACAGGACTGGGTTCCCCATGTCCGTCGCCTGCGCCCGGACTTGGCCTGGGAAGACGTCGTGCGCATCGTCAACGGCCCCCTGCCCCGCGAGCGCCAATGGACGCAAAGCCGCCTTTTGCGCGCGGTCAACGCCTATGTCCGGGACGGCTTCCTACCGCTCACGGTACTGGACCGCGC
>NZ_JBARVQ010000890.1:0-3017 GCF_049646345.1 Albidovulum sp.
TTTGAATGCCGGGCTGTGGTTCCGGCGCGGTCGTCTTGCCATGGTCTTCTCCTCGCTCGCAGCATCATGCTGCTGTTGCGCGGAAAATCCACTTATCCCGGCTGTTCAGATTTCCGGAACCACCTCTTACAGCGTTTCGCGTTTGACTTGAAACATCACTCATCACCTAACGCGTTGAAATCTTAGATTTCAGGCAGCGTTAGGTGATTCAGGTTTAACGCGAAACGCTATAACGATCAAAAAGGCCATGGGGTGGCAGATTTCCCATCTCCATCAGTTCCGCATCGGGGTGTCTTATCAATGGAGTGCCGAACGCCGGGTCGCACCGGACGTTGTCGATGCCCCCGAAGACCTGCCCGCCGACAAAACCGCAGGTTTAGGTAACCTGCCAATGCATGTCAGACGACGGCAACAGGGCAGCGCGTGTAAATCCGCGCCCCGGGGTCACTGCCGTGGCTTGCCCTTCCATGTTCCCAACCAGGCCGTGAACCGGCCCCAAAGCCCGCGCGCGCGTCCGGCGGCGGCATCGGCGCGGTCCTCGACCCCGTCCCAGGCTTCGCCCATATCCTCGAGCACCGGATCAATGGAGCGTTCACGGAACTGCAGCCACATGCGGCGCAGGACCAGCAGGATCACCGCAACGAAGACGAAGAAGAAGATGTTGAACCACGGGATGATCGTCGCATCCGGCCCCTCGACCGGCTTGATCGAGATCGCGTTCGGGAAAGCCGAGAAATAGACGATGCGCCAGCCGTAATGGGTGACCGAGACCCATTGCGGGTTGGCCGACGTTGATTTCAGATCCTCCGCCTCGGTCTGCAGGTTCGCGGTATCGAACTTGAAATAGGGCGGCCAGGACCAGCTTGTATCCTCATTGCGGTAAACCATCGGCTCGCCATTGGCCTGCACCGTCTGGATGAACTGCACATCGCGGTTGACGAGCGTGCCGGACTGGTCATCCGGGCTCGACCAGAAGATCCGGGTCCAGTCGTTCAGGTCCTGCCGTTCCTGATAGGTGTTCACCACCCGCACGATGTCATGCTGCGGCAGCGTGTAGTGGAAGAACCCGATCACGGTCAGCGCCAGAAGCGTCAGGATCGTCCATTTCGCGTATTTCATAACCGCCACCCCCGGGCTCAGTTCGTCAGATAGATCAGCACCAGCACCGCCAGTGTCGGCACTACATAGACCAGCCAGATCAACTTGGCCCGCAGGCTTTTCTCATAGCTCGTCATGCCCGCCTCGATATAGGCATCGCGCGCCTCCGGGTCATCCCCCGACCGCTCCGCATCCCATTGCTTTTCCAGCCGCTCGCGTTCCACAGACCGCGAATAGATCGACAGAAGCACATACATGATCGTCATGGCGGCAAAGCCGAAGACGGCGAGACGGACAAAGGCGATCATCTGCGTTCCTTCCTGACAGCACCCCAGGGACCGACCTTGTCGACAAGGTCATTCTTGCGCTCGACAGGCCAGCCCGGACGGCCCCACGGGCCCGGTTCGACCACCACCCCGGTATCGGCCATGCCCGGCTCCGCCCCGAAGATGTCACGCCGCGCACCGGCCTTGTCGATCTGATATTCGCGTTCAAGATAGTCGGCCACGAATTGCTTCTTGGCCTCGGGCCAGGACCGGTAGAGGTCGTAAAAAAGCTCCTTGTGGCATATGTAAAGCTGACGCACGTCAAGGGGCGACAGTTCGGCCAGAAGCATGTTCACCAGATCGCGGTCGGCATGGGGCTTGGCGCGGAGCGTGTAGAAATAGGCCGGATGCATCGCCGTGATGCGCGGGAAGCGGCCGCCGGTTTCGACCCATCTGAGCAGTTCGGCAAGCCCCTGAAACTCTTCGGGCAGCCGTGACCCCATGCTGACCGCCGCCTGCCTCAGATCGCGGCGCGACCCGTGGCCAATCTCAAGGCCCAGTTCCGCCGCCGCCGCAACCACGATGAAATCCATCTTCTGCCGCAGGATCGCGGCGGCATCGGCACCGCGCGCCTCGTGGATCGGCTCGACAAGGTCGTTGATATCCAGAAGCTTCGCCACCTGATTGCGGTCGGAAAGGTCGAAGACATAGGTGATCGGCAGCGCGCCGAGCTTTTCCTTCGGCCCTACCGAAAGTGCGGCCGGATGCTCCACATCGCGGAACAGGTAAACCCCGCCAAAATGCGCGGTCCAGAAGTTGCCCTGATCGAAGCTGGTAGCCTTCAGCGTCACCGGATTGCGGGTCACGTCGCCGGTCTTTGTCGCAAGCCCGATCATCTCGCCGATCAGCACATCGTCCCACCAACCGTCCTCTTCGGTGCGGAAGCGTTCGATGAGACCCGATAGCTTCGCGCCCTCGGCCACATGATTGCCGGTCGTATCGGCCACGACGGAGATGCGGCGGATGTCAAAAAGCCGCTTCGGTTCGTTCAGATCGTAAACGGTATTCTCCAGCTCCCCCGCCACTGCGTCCCGCGCGGTCAGGGTGAAAAGCTGCGCTTCGTTTTCCTCGATGAACCGGGTGAGGATGCCGCGCGAGGTGGAAAATTTGGCATTGAGCAGTGGCGCGGTCTTCTGGTCGGTCGTCAGCAGGATGAACTGCCGGTTGCAGCCATTGGCATTGAGGTAGAGGTGATCGCCCAACTCGTCGCCGATCTCGGGCGAATAGCCCGAGATGTCGATGTGGAAATCGGCAAGCTTCGTCTCCTTGCCCGTCAACGCCTTCAGCGCGCGGTTATAGCGTTCGACCAGCGCCGGGCTCTCGACGGGCACGAGATTGCCGAACATCAGACCCTTTTCGATGAGGCGTTTCACCGTCTCGCATCCTTTCCGTCAGGCGTCCTACCTGCGATTTCGCGGCTCCCCTCCCCCTTGTGGGGAGGGGATGGGGGTGGGGGGCACGCTTCCAGAGCCTCCAGAACAACCTGCATCACGCCATCAATATTGTGGTCAACATCCGCGTTCCAGAACCGCAAGACAGTGAAGCCCTGCCCTGCAAACCACGCATCCCGCGCCTGATCCCTCGGCCCACCAT
>NZ_JBARVQ010000891.1:0-4545 GCF_049646345.1 Albidovulum sp.
GAGGCGGCATATGACGCGTTGGTGCGGCACCTGATGGGGCCGCTTGTCGCCTATTACGACGATCAGTCAGTTTCCGAGATCATGATCAACGGACCCGATGAGATTTTCATCGATGGCCGGAACGGGATTGAAAGGACGCCGCACCAAATGCCGGACGCGGCGGCGCTTCGGGCGCTCGCCCGGGTCATCCTGCAATATTCGGGCAAGCGTCTGACCCCGGATCATCTGTCGCTTGAGGCGCGGATGCCGAACCGGTCGCGGGTCCATATCGTGCAGGATCCTGCGGCCACATCCGGCATTACCATCGCCATAAGGCAATTCGCGCGCACGCCGCCGACGCTCGACGATCTGATCGAAGGCGGGTCGCTGACCGGGGACGCAATCGCCTGGCTGCGCGAACAGGTTCTGGGCCATCGCAACATCATCATTTCGGGCGGCACCGGCACCGGCAAGACGACGCTTCTGGGCATGCTCGCGCGGATGATGAACCCCGAGGAGCGGATCATCACCATCGAGGATGTGGTGGAGCTGGACCTGCGCATGCCGCATGTCGTGCAACTGGAAGCGCAGATGCCGGATGCCAAGGGGCGCGGCGGGGTCACGATCCGCGACCTCTTCCGCGCGACACTGAGGATGCGGCCCGACCGCATCCTTGTCGGCGAATGCCGGGGCGGCGAGGCGCTCGACATGATCCAGGCGATGAATTCCGGCCATGCCGGATCGCTCTCGACCGTGCATGCCGATGATCCGATGCGGGCGCTTTCGCGGCTGGAAACGCTCTGCCTCATGTCCGATGTCGATATCCCGCTGATCGCGGTGCGCCGTCAGATCATCGAGGCGATTGACCTGATCGTTCAGGTGCAGCGCCGCGATGGCCGCCGTGTCGTCGTCGACATCGCCGAAGTGGTCAAGGACGATCCCGGCGCCGATCTTTATGCGACGCGCCCCGTGTTCCATCGCGCAGGCGGCGATCCGGCTAACCCGCTGGAGCGCGTTTCCCCCGCCGCGTCGCACTGAATACGACGCCCCCGTTCCCTCCTGCCATTCCGGTAATCTCCTGAAGGCGGACACCTGTTCCGCCACGCGAGGAGAGATCGACCCATGTCACTGGAATATCTGCTTGTTTTCGCCCTCGGCCTCGCCGTCGCAACGGTTCTGGCGACCATGGGAACCGAGATCGTCGACTTCGTCATTACCCAGGTCAAAGCAATCATGAGCTGACCCAATCCATGTCAAAAACGCCCAAATTCATCAGAAGGAAAACCAATATGACCCTCGAAAAGCTTCTCATCTTCGGGTTCGCCCTTGCAGCCCTGTTCGCGATCACGACGGTCGGCACGAACATGATGAAAGATCGCGGTACCGCGAATGACGAATTCAAGCAGGAAGTCGACGGTCTGAAGAACGCCGGTTTCTGAGCAACCCTGAACCTGCGGTGGGACCGAAGCGATGACCCTTGAAAAGCTCCTGATCTTTGGCTTCGCGCTGGCCGTGGCCTCGGCGCTGACCTTCACCGCGACGAATATGGCGAAGGACCGCAAGCCGGATTACGACGGCTACCAGTCGAAGGTCCAGGACACGCTGGACAAGATGAAATGACCCGCCGGATGCGTCATATCCTTCGTGACCGCGCGTCGCAGGTCCTGACACGGCGGCGGCGGGCCGCCATCGGGATCGAGGCGGTTCTGACCTTCCCCGTGCTGCTGGTCCTCTTCGGTGCCGTCTCGCAGATCATGATCACCGCGCAGGCGCGGGGTTATGTGGAAATGGCCGCCTATTCGGCCGCCCGCAGTGCCCTTGTCCACAAATGCCCGCCCTTCAATCTGACCCAGATCTTCAGCTCGCCCTTTGCGGCCGTCGCCGCATTCCAGTGCAAGGATCAGCCGCAGAAATGGGAAGACGCCGCACGCTGGGCATTGATCGCGGCCTCATCGACCTCGGATTTCGCGCCCTCGCGCGGCGCTTGTCCGCAGATCCCCGCAGCACAGCGTGTCATCACCGGCACGGGCAAGACCGGCGGCTATGACGCGGCCATCAAAAACAGCATCTGCTACGCGTTTGAGCCTGAGAATGTCGAGGTTTCGGTCGAATGGGTCCAGTCCGGCTTCAGCCTGCTGTCCAGCGCGAATTCGACCCCGATCCGGGCCAAGGTGCGGTTCAAATACCCGCTCTCCACTCCGTTCCGCCGTTTCCTGATGGATGGCAAGCGCGGGGATGGCACCTATTGGCGCTGGGGCGAAGCGGTGGTGGTGCTGAGATGATTGGCACAAGGCTCAGATCGCTGATGTCACGCCGCCGCCGGGGCGCGATCGCGCTGGTCGTCGTGGCCGCGATGATCCCGGTATCGGCGATGATCGCGGCGAATGCCAATAGCGGTCAGATGGTCAATGAACGCCGCCTTGTGCAGGACGGGGCCGACGCGCTGGCCGCGATGCATGGCACCTGGACGGCGCGGTCGCTGAATATTCTGGCGATGAACAACGTCACCGAAACCCAGCTTCTGACCGTCGCCATCGGATCCGAGGCGCTGGCCGGAACGCTTGCCGAGATCGGCATCGCGGTCGGCACGGTCAATGCGACGATCGGCGCGCATATCCTGCAATACTGCAATACGGGCGAGGCGATTTCAGCGGCGGCCTGTGCGGCGCTCAACGAGCTGGTGGCCATCCCCGCCGATATCATCGGCATTATCGCCCTGAACATGCATTTCCGTTACCGGCCCGATCACGGCATGGATGTCGCGAACCGGTCGCTGCGTGCCATCGAGGGTATGAACCGCGCGATCATCGAACGCCTGCCGCGTGCGATGAGGGAGATCGGCACGGACTACGCGCGCGAACTCAAGATCGACGAATTTCACTTCGCCGATTCCTGCAACAGCCCCGAGGCGAAGAATTGCCAGCGCACGAACAGCAATGACGGCATGGCCCTGCCGGTCGAGACGGGCGGGATCGAGACCTATATGCAGTATTGCGCGGCGATGGATCGCGGCGCGGCGCTGGGTTTTTCCACCTTTCAGGCGCGCGGTTTCGGGGCCAGCGGCGGCCCGATGACCAAGGGCGGGCGGCGCAAACCCCATGTCCGCGATCACATCCAGTCGCTGACCCGGATCGACAGGTATCTGAAATTCTTCAAGGATTTCTACGAAAACGCCGTGCTTGTCGGCACCAACGGCATCACCGATTTTCCGCAATGGGCCAATCTGCAGGGCCAGCAGCGGCGGCAGGACAACAGCTTTCTCCGCCGGTTCAACAACAAGCGAAATTCCCTTTGTTTCTTCGGCGGCACCCGAAACGGCATTCCCGCTTTGGGCCTGTTGCCGATGATCGAAGCGCCGGTGCCGACCTTCTGGAAGCTGAAGGATATACATCCGGTCAGTCTGCCGATCACCCAGCCGGACAAGATGCCTGATCCGTTCCGCATCCTTGCGCTGGTGCAGAAGGACAAGGGCAAACGGCTGGCGACGCAGGTCCTGACCGAAGATGTGGAGAGCCATTTCGGCTATGGGCAGGCGGGCGTATTCAACCCCGATGGCGCGGACCTCTTTTCGCAGAACTGGCGCTACCGGCTGATGCCCGCGACGCGGATGGACGACCCGTCCAAGATGGCCCGCGATCTGAGGCGGCAGGCAAAATCGGCATTCGGGCCATTGGCGACGGCCCTGTCCGCTGTATCTGGGGCAGCAGGCTGGGGGCGGGTCAATGCGCATTGATCTGATGAGCCGCCGCAAGGGATCGATCTCGCTCGAGGCGATCATGGCCATGCCCGTCGCTTTGGTGATCATCCTCGCCACCCGCTACATCGCTGAAGGCATGCTGACCCGGCAGGAGGTCGCGGTCTATACGCGCGCCAGCACGATCTCTGCCGCTGCTGCCACGGGCCCCGCCTTCGGGTCATGCACTACCGACCGGACAGGGATCGCCGCGAAATCCGGCATCTCCCAGACCGTCGACGCGACCTGTGCGCGGTATCGCGCCGAACAGGGCCTGTCGCGCGAAAAACCGTTCTTCCGCGCGCTGAAGGATGGTGCAAGGGCCTGGCCCCGGATCATCCGCGATGTGGAGATCAAGCGGCCGATTCAGGATGTAAAGGGCCGTGGCACCGGCACCTTCCTGATGGACAAGCCCGATTTCCTTGTCTCGCAAGGGGCCGTGACCTCAAAACAGGCGTTCCTGTTGCCCGAGATGAAGTTCTGGGATCACGGCAAGACGCCCTTCAAGTCCGGTCATGACAAGGTCATCTGGCAGGCCCTGCGCCAGCACGGAACCTATCAGCTTTTCCCGAAGGTATTCCCATCATGGAACAGATGATCCTCCGCGCGCTTCTTGTCGTCCTGACATGGCTTTGGGTCATGCCGATTGCCGCCGAAGATATGGCGACGATCCGGACCTATTCTGCAACGCTTACGCTGCCCCCGGAAGCGGCGGCGGCACGGTTGAATGCGGATCTCGGTGGGCTGATGGAGGTCCGCGAGGAAGGCGGCGTGCGCTATATCGACTATGCCGGGCTCGACACGCCCGAACCGCTCCGCCGCTTTCTGGGCCT
>NZ_JBARVQ010000892.1:0-4155 GCF_049646345.1 Albidovulum sp.
TTCACCGCCTTTGGCTGTTCGACCGTCGAGGAATGTCCGGCACCAGCGATGATCGTCAGTTCCGCCCCCGGAATCGCGGCCTGCATGCGCCGGGATTTCTCGGGCACGGTCGCCACATCCTCATCCCCGACAAGGATCAGGGTTGGCCGCGTGATCCGGCCGATTTCATCCGCGACACCCTGCCGTTCGATCACCGCCGTTACCGCGCGGGTGATGCCGATGCGGTGATTGGCAACGATCCGGTCGCGCCAGAACTTCCGTTCCCCGGCCCTTGCCAGATCGTTCAGAAAGGTCTTTCCGAACATGATCGGCATAACCTTTTCCACGACCAGTCCCAGCCCGAACCAGCGCGCAACGAAGTTCAGCCGCCGGTAGCGGCCATGGTTTTCCACGGGTTCCGGGTCAGCCGAGGTTTCAACCAGCGTCAGCGACTTCACCAGTTCCGGCCGTCGTGCAGCCAACCGCATGCCGATGAAACCGCCCATGGACAGCCCGACGAAATGGCAGGGCGCGAGCCCCAGACGGTCGATCAGCACTTCGGCGTCGCGGGTCAGGCTTTCCATGTCATAGCCATCCGCTGTCACCTCGCTTTGGCCCTGCCCGCGATGGTCCCAGGTCACGCAACGATACCGATCCTTGAAGGCCGCGACCTGATCGCCGAACATTTCGCCACTGAAGAGAAGCCCGTGCGAAAACAGGATCGTCTCCGGGCCTTCGCCCTCATCGGTATAATGCAACCGGGCACCGTTGATATCGATATGAGGCATGGGCGGAACTCCGGTTGGTTTCTGTTGCGGGGATTTTGGTAACAGACCGAACACACAACCTAAAGGAGATTTTTTCTCAGGCGGTCACGGCCTTGCGCACCATATCCCAGTAGACATCGCCGACCTTCTCGCGGCTGAGACGTCCGCCTTCACGGTACCACGTATTGACCCCTGTCAGCATGGCGATGATGGCAAATGTCGCGATCCTGGTGTCAGGCGCCGAGAAGACGCCCTGCCCCACGCCATCACGCAGAATCGACTCCAGCCGGTCCTCATAGTTCTTTCTCAGCGCCTCGATCCGCGCAAAATTGTCCGGCCCCAGATTGCGCAGTTCCATGTAGGACAGGAACACCGCATCCGACCGTTCCAGGTTGAAGCGGATATGGAACCGCACGAAGGCTTCCAGACGCGCAAGGGGTGTGTCGCCCTTGGCCTCGCCTTCCCAAGCGCCGATCAGGTCATCCATATGCGATTTCAGCAGATCGAACAGCAGGGTCTCCTTGTCGGGTGTGTAAAGATAGAGCGCGCCTGCCTGCACCCCCACCTCGCCCGCGATCTGGCGCATGGAAACGGCGGCGAACCCGTGACGGGCGAACAGCTGCAGGGCCGCCGTGCGGATGCGCGGGCCGGTAATCTCAGAATGCGATCCGGTTTTCCTTGCCATTGCGGAAGAGTATATGAACACATGTTCAATACAATAGCCAAGCGTCACGGATGCTTGCGCCTGCCTGCCTTGCGGGATTAAAGTCGCCGCGCTTGCTGGAGGTCCCGATGCGCACCGCGCCCCTTCTTACCGCCCTGCTTTGCGCGACCCTCGCGGGCTGCGGCGCAATACCTGGCCTCAAACAGAGCAAATTGACGGAACCTGCCCGGGCCGACTGGCCCGCGCTGATGCCGACGGACGACATCCTGCAACCCGGTGCCCCTGAAACTCCGGACCCGACCGAAGAGCTGGAGGCACGCGCCGCAGCCCTCAAGGCGCGGGCAGCCGCGCTGGCACAGGCAGAGATCTGATTTCGGGGTACCTGCTGGCATGTTGCGGGCGCAACTTGCACCGCAGTCAGGCGTTTTTTCGCTACGAGCCCTTTGTGATCGTTGGGAGCCGGGCAGTGCCCGATCGCGGGTGGGCGCTGCTGTGTTTGAGTTGGACACTTTATCGTGCCACCACATCCGACCTCAGCTCTTCTTGAAACGTCGCAGGAGCGCCCGCCCAGGGGGCGGTCGGGCGCTGCCCGGCGGCGCGCGTTCCGCGCGCCTTGTTCCCGGGCATTGGTGCTTCTTTCTGAGCGCCGCGCTGTCCAGGCAGCATAAAGCAGGACTGGAACACGGCCACGGCCGCGCCATACGTTGCAAGCCCCGGCGCGACAGGCTAACACCGCCGGGACCGGCCCAAGGCCGCCCCTGTTGACGGAGTATCCCATGTCTACCCCCCTGCGTCTCGGCATCGCCGGCCTCGGCACCGTGGGCATTGGCACCGTCAAGATCGTGCAGAACCATGCGGCCCTTCTGGCCCGCCGCACCGGGCGCGAGATTGCAATCTCGGCCGTCTCGGCCCGCAGCAGCACCAAGAACCGTGATGCCGATCTGTCCTCCTATGCGTGGGAGGACGATCCCGTCGCACTTGCCACCCGCGACGATGTCGATGTCTTCGTCGAACTGATGGGCGGCGAAAACGGCACCGCCAAGACCTCGATCGAAGCGGCCATCGCCGCAGGCAAGGATGTGGTCACCGCCAACAAGGCATTGCTGGCTGTCCATGGTCAGGCACTGGCCGAGGCGGCCGAGGCCAAGGGCCGCGTGATCCGCTTTGAGGCCGCCGTTGCCGGTGGCATTCCGGTCGTCAAGGCGCTGACCGAAGGGCTTGCGGGCAATGAGATCCGCCGCGTCATGGGCGTGATGAACGGCACCTGCAACTATATCCTGACCCGGATGGAAAATGCGGGCCTGCCGTACGCCGAGGTTTTCGAAGAGGCCCGGCAGCTTGGTTATCTGGAGGCCGACCCCAATCTCGACGTCGGCGGCATCGATGCGGGCCACAAGCTGAGCCTTCTGGCCTCTATCGCCTTCGGCACCAAGGTCTCGTTCGACGCAGTCGAACTGGAAGGGATCGGCCGCATCTCCATCGACGATATCCGCCGCGCGGCGGATATGGAGTTCCGCATCAAACTGCTGGGTGTGGCGCAGATGACGGGCCGGGGTCTTGAGCAACGCATGTCGCCCTGCCTTGTGCCCGCCGACAGCCCGCTGGGCCAATTGCAGGGCGGTACCAATATGGTCGTCCTTGAAGGCGACAGTGTCGGCCAGATCGTGCTGCGCGGTGCCGGCGCGGGCGAAGGCCCGACCGCCTCGGCGGTGATGGCCGATATCGTCGAGATTGCGCGCGGCTGCCGGGTCTCGACCTTCGGCCAGCCCGCAACCTCGCTGGTCGATCCGGTGCCTGCCAGGGCCAATGCGCCCGCCCCCTATTATCTGCGGATGGAGCTGTCCGACAAACCGGGCGCACTGGCCAAGGTCGCAACAATCCTGGGCGAAGAAGGCGTTTCCATCGACCGGATGCGACAATACGGCCATGCCGATACCGACGCCCCGGTGCTGATCGTCACCCACAAGACGACCCGCGACGCGGTCGATCACGCGTTCAAACGCCTGCCAGCAACCGGTGTCGTGATCGGCGACCCCGTGGCGATCCGCATCGAAACCGTCTGACCGGCAGGGCCCGGGGCCTTGCCCCACAGGGCCCTGACCGGCTAGATGCACGAAACCGATATTACAGGAACAGACCATGGCCAATGCCCAGGAATTCCACGACCGTATGCTTTCACTGGGCCTCGCCCGGGTTTCCGAAGCCGCAGCCCATGCCTCTGCCCGCCTGATCGGGCGCGGCGATGAAAAGGCCGCCGACCAGGCTGCCGTCAACGCGATGCGCGACCAGCTCAACCTTCTCGACATCAAGGGTACCGTCGTCATCGGCGAGGGCGAGCGCGACGAGGCACCGATGCTTTATATCGGTGAAGAAGTGGGCACCGGTAGCGGGCCCGAGGTCGATATCGCGCTTGACCCGCTTGAGGGCACGACGCTGACCGCCAAGGATATGCCGAACGCGCTGACCGTAATCGCCATGGCCCCGCGCGGCACGCTTCTGCATGCGCCCGACGTCTATATGGACAAGCTGGCGGTGGGCCCCGGCCTGCCAAAGGATGTGGTCAGCCTTGAGATGAGCCCGACCGAGCGTGTTGAGGCCCTTGCCAAGGCCAAGCAATGCAAGCCGAGTGATATCACCGTCTGCGTGCTCGAACGCCCCCGGCACGAAGATATCGTGACCGAGATCCGCGCCACCGGGGCCGCAATCCGGCTGATCACCGATGGCGACGTCGCGGGCGTCATCCAC
>NZ_JBARVQ010000893.1:0-13183 GCF_049646345.1 Albidovulum sp.
CGGTTGGCATAGAAGAACCGGGCATCGTTCACAACGATCGGGGTCTTACGGATCTGGCGCACGAAATCGAGCGATTTGGCCACCGCCACCTCGCCGGTTTTTTGCCCCTTGATGATCTCGACCAGCATCATCTTGTCGACCGGGCTGAAGAAGTGGATGCCGATGAACTGCTCGGGCCGCTTGGATGCCTTGGCGAGGTCGGAGATCGGCAGGGTGGAGGTGTTGGTGGCAAAGACCGCATCTGCCGCGATGACGGCCTCAGCCTTCACGGTCACCTCGGCCTTGACGCCCATATCCTCGAACACCGCCTCGACGATCAGGTCGCAGCCCTCAAGGGCGGCATAGTCGGTCGTGGCCTCGATCCGGCCCAGCACTTCGGCCTTTTTCTCAGCCGTCACCTTGCCGCGCTTCATGCCCTTGTCGAGAATGCCCTCGGCATGGGCCTTGCCCCGGTCAGCGGCGTCCTGTGCGGCGTCGATCAGCACGACCTCGATCCCCGCATTTGCCGAGACATAGGCGATGCCAGCCCCCATCATGCCCGCGCCGAGAACGCCGACCTTTTTTACACTCTGGTCATCGACCTTCGGGCGGTTCGCGCCCTTTTCCAGCGCTTCCTTGTTGATGAACAAGGACCGGATCATTGCTGCCGAAGAAGGGTTCATCAGCACATTGGTGAACCAGCGCGCCTCGATCTTCAGCGCGGTATCGAAGGGCACCATGGCGCCCTCATAGACCGCCGCGAGCAGAGCCTTTGCCGCCGGATAGACGCCTTGTGTCTTGCCATGGACCATCGCGCTCGCGCCGACAAAGGTCATGAAGCCCGCCGGATGATAGGGTGCGCCGCCGGGCATCTTGTAGCCCTTGGCATCCCACGGTTTGACGATATCGGCGTCGGTCGCCGACAGGACCCATTCCTTGGCGCGGGCCATCAGGTCTTCCGGGGCCACAACCTCATCAATGATGCCTGCCGCCTTGGCTTTCTTCGGATCGGACAGCTTGCCTTCCAGCAGGAAGGGGGCGGCGGCCATCGCGCCCAGCTTGCGCGTCAGCCGCATCGTGCCGCCCGCGCCGGGGAAGATGCCGACCATGATTTCCGGCAGGCCGATCTTGGCCTTCGGGTTGTCGGCGGCGATGATGCGGTGGCAGGAAAGCGGGATTTCCAAACCGATGCCCAGTGCGGTGCCAGGCAGGGCGGCGACGATGGGTTTGCCACCCTTCTTGGTCTTGAGGTCCATGCCCGCAAGCTCGATCTTCCGCTCCAGCCCGTGGAACTTCATGATCCCTTCAAAAAGGCCCCGCGCCGGATCGTCGCCCGCACTTTCCTTCATCTTGGCAATGACGTTGAGGTCCATGCCCCCGGCGAAATCCTTCTTTCCGCTCGTCAGGATCACGCCCTTGACCTTGTCGTCGGCCAAAGCCTGATCGATGAAGCCTTCGAGCGTCACCATACTGTCGAGGTTGAGGACATTCATCGACTTGTTCGGAACGTCCCAGGTGATGGTGGCGACGCCGTCTGCGTCCACGCCATAGGTGAAATCGGTCATGTTCTGTCTCCCTGATAGGGTGTGCCGTCCTTGTGGGTGAAGCTGGCTGCGCCGTCCTTCAGCTCCACTTCCAGATCGACATCGGAATAGGTGGCTTTTTCGGGGTTCATGCGGGAGCCGATGACAAGAAACCGCGCCTCGGCATCCGTTTTGTTGATGAAATGATGGCCGTTCGGATCGCCCGCCGGGAAGGCCGCGCAATCGCCGGGGCGCATGGTGGTTTCGCCTTCATCCTGCACCAGCGTGCATGTCCCCGCCGTCACCACGACGAACTCATCCTCGCGGTGATGCCAGTGGCGCAAGGACGACAGCGCGCCGGGCGCGAGGATCACCTCATTCGCACCGAACTGCGTCAGCCCGCCCGCATCGCCGAGGCGCAGGCTGGAGCGCCCCGCCATCTGGCTGGCATAGGGTTCGGGATAGATGGAGCCGGTTTTGACCGGCACCTTGCTCTTGTCGATGACGGGCATCGTCACACCCGCTCGATGATCGTGGCAGCCCCCATGCCGCTCGCGATGCAGAGCGTGGCGAGGCCGGTGCCCTTGCCGGTCCGCTCCAGCTCATCCAGAAGCGTGCCTATGATGATCGCACCTGTGGCGCCGAGGGGGTGGCCCATGGCGATGGAGCCGCCATTGACGTTGACCTTGGCATGATCGACATCGAAAGCCTGCATGAAGCGCATGACGACGCTGGCGAAGGCCTCATTAACCTCAAAAAGGTCAATATCGCTGATCGACATGCCGCTGTCCTTCAGGATCTTCTCGGTCACCGGAACCGGGCCCGTCAGCATGATCGTCGGATCGGTGCCGATCTTGGCCGTCGCCCGGATGCGGGCGCGGGGTTTCAGCCCGTGGGCTTCGCCAAATTCCTTGTTGCCGATCAGGACGGCAGCGGCACCATCGACGATGCCGGAGGAATTGCCCGCATGGTGGATATGATTGATCCGCTCCAGATGCGGATATTTCATCAGCGCGACCTTGTCGAAGCCGGGCATCACCTCGCCCATATCCTTGAAGCTGGCCTTGAGAGACCCGAGCGCCTGCATGTCGGTGCCCGGCCGCATGTATTCATCGTGGTCAAGGATCGGCAGCCCGTTCTGGTCGCGGATCGTGACGATCGACTTGGCGAACCGCTTGTCCTTCCAGGCCGCCGCCGCGCGGTTCTGGGATTCGACGGCCAATGCGTCGGCATCGTCGCGGCTGAACCCATACTCGGTGGCAATTATATCGGCGGAAATACCCTGCGGCACGAAATAGGTCTTCATCGCCAGCGTCGGATCGACGGCGATCGCCGCTCCGTCCGAGCCCATGGCAACGCGACCCATCATTTCGACACCACCCGCGATATAGGCGGACCCTGCGCCGCCCTTCACCTGATTGGCGGCAAGGTTCACCGCCTCCATGCCAGAGGCGCAGAAGCGGTTGATGGCAAGGCCGGGAATGCGTTCGTCAAGGTCCGAGAGCAACACGGCCGACCGCGCAAGGCAGCCGCCCTGTTCGCCGACCTGGGTAACATTGCCCCAGATCACATCCTCGACCGCGTGACCTTCAAGGTTGTTGCGTTCTTTCACCGCGTTCAGGATCTTCGCCGACAGGGCCACAGAGGTGACCTCGTGCAAGCTGCCATCCTTGCGGCCCTTGCCACGCGGGCTGCGCACGGCGTCGTAGATATAGGCTTCGGTCATAGTGTCCTCCGGTCAGTTCGGAGCCCGGTCAGAGGGGTTGCCGGGCATCAGGTCATAGGGGTGTTTCCAGCCGGGCAGGGCGGCGATCCGGTCCAGCCAGGCGTCGATATTGGGCCAGTCCTTGCGGTCGAAACCGAAGGGTTCGGGATAGTAGAGGTAGCCGCAGCAGGCGATGTCGGCGATGGTCACCTGATCGCCGACCATCCAGATATGGCTCTCAAGATGGGCATTCAGAACTGCAAAGGCGGCCTTCAAGCGGCCTTGCATGAAGGCAATGACCTCGGCCGGGCGCTTGTCTTCCGGCAGGAAGTTCATCAGGAACCGGGTCATGCCGGCCTGACTGGACAGTTTGTGATTGTCCCAGAAGACCCAGCGCAGGACGTCACGCCGTTCCGCGGCCGAGCGCCCGCCGAGCTTACCTGTCTTGGAACTCACATAGTCCTGGATCACGCCCGATTGGGTGAGGATATCGGCGCCATCCACCAGAACCGGCACTTCGCCCATGATGTTGAGTTTTCGGAATTCCTCGGTCCGGGTCTCGCCATTGAAGAAATCGACGAAGACCGGCTCCCAGTCCATCCCGGAAAGTGCCAGCGTCAGCGCCGCCTTGTAGGCATTGCCGCTTTCGCCGAAGCAGTGGAGTTTCGCAGTCATGTCGTGCCCCTATTGAATGTCGCGCCAGCGGGGGTTTCACACCCCCGCGCCCCCGTGGGGTATTTCAGCAATGAAGAAGAAGGTTTTGTTAACCAGAATCGGGTGAGCCTTATGGTGCGGTACAGGCTGGGGAGCCGATGACCGCCAATGGAGAAGCCGCCCCGGTCGTGACGAGAAGCACCCCAGCTTTGCGGGCCGGCGTCATGTCCGGGGCGTGCTTTTTGCTTCTTCATTGTCCAAATACCCATTCTTCCTCTCCGTCCCCGCTCATGCTTTCCGCTCTTCAAGCTTGGCCTTGAAGAGCCTCAGCCTGTGGGTCATCACGTCATTGTCTGTCACCGACCGGAAGTTTTCGAAGAGGAAGGTCAGGGCCTCGTCTGGTGTTACTTCGGCTTTTCCTGCGAACTCCGTCAGCGCGCGATAGGCGTCGTTTGACATGGCGGCGGCAAAGCGGCGGGTCAGGCGCAGGCGTTTTGGCATTCGGTCCTCGGTTTCCGGGCCTCTGGCAGTCAGGTAGGCCCCCGCGGAAATTGCGGGGGCCGTCCCGTGAGTGTCTCCTCCCAGAGACCTTAGAACGCGTCGGCGGGCAGTGCCATCACTGGTTCGGCACCGGACTGGATGCGGGCAAGGTGGGTTGCCGTCATCGGCAGTTGCCGCGCCATGTAGTAGCGCCCGGTAGTCAGTTTGTTTTCGTAGAAGGCGGTGTCGGATGCCCCCCCGGCGAGCGCGGCCAGAGCGGCCCTGGCCGAGCGTGCCCACATCAGGCCAAGGCAGACATGGCCGAAAAGGTGCATGAAGTCGTAGGAACCCGAAAGGGCCGCATTGGGATTCTTCATGCCATTTTGCATGAAATACATACCCGCCGCCTGAAGATCCTTCGACGCGGCCTTCAGCGGCTCGATGAAGGGGGCCATGCCTTCCACATCGCCGTTTTCCTTGCAAAAGCCCTTCACCATCTCGAAGAAAGCCATCACATGCTTGCCGCCATCCAGCGCCAGTTTGCGGCCGACAAGGTCAAGCGCCTGCACGCCGTTCGCGCCTTCGTAGATCATCGCGATGCGGGCATCGCGGGTGAACTGCGACATGCCCCATTCCTCGATGTAACCATGGCCGCCATAGATCTGCTGGGCCTGCACGGTCATGTCGTAGCCGCGATCGGTGAGGAAGCCCTTGATGACCGGGGTCAGGAGCGAGATCATGCCTTCCGCGTCGGCGTCGCCCGCGCGATGCGACTTGTCGATCAGCATCGCCCCCCAGAGGATGAAGGCGCGGGCCCCTTCGGTGAAGCTTTTCTGATCCATCAGGCTGCGGCGGATATCGGGATGGACGATCAGTGGATCGGCGGGACCGTCGGGGTTCTCCGCACCGGTGACGGCGCGGCCCTGAAGCCGGTCCCTGGCATAGGCGACCGCGTTCTGATAGGCGGCTTCGGCCTGTGCCAACCCTTGCATGCCGACCCCCAGACGCGCCTCGTTCATCATGGTGAACATCGCCCGCATGCCCTTGTGCATGTCGCCGATCAGCCAGCCCCTGGCCCCGTCATAGTTCATGACGCAGGTCGAATTGCCGTGGATGCCCATCTTTTCCTCGATCTTGCCGCAGGAAAGGGCGTTGCGGTCGCCAAGGCTGCCGTCGTCGTTGACGATGAATTTCGGCACGATGAAGAGGCTGACACCCTTGATCCCTTCAGGGCCGCCGGGGATCTTGGCCAGCACGAGGTGGATGATGTTGTCGGCCAGGTCGTGTTCACCGGCCGAGATGAAGATCTTCTGCCCGGTGATGGCATAGCTGCCATCCTCCTGCGGCTCTGCCTTGGTGCGCATCAGGCCCAGATCGGTGCCGCAATGCGGTTCGGTCAGGTTCATCGTCCCGGTCCATTCGCAGCTGACCATCTTCGGCAGATAGGTCGCCTTCTGCTGATCGGACCCGTGAACGAGGATCGCCGAGGCGGCGCCATGGGTCAGGCCCTGATACATGGCGAAGGCCTGGTTGGAGGAGGCGAACATCTCAAGCGTCGCGATGCCCATGACGTAAGGCATGTTCTGACCGCCGAATTCCTCGGGCATGTCGAGACCGGTCCAGCCGCCTTCGCGGACCTGATCGAAGGCCGCCTTGAACCCGGTCGGGGTCCGCACCACACCGTTTTCCAGCACGCAGCCTTCCTTGTCGCCGACGACGTTCAGGGGCGCCAAGACTGCGGAATTCAGCTTGCCGCATTCTTCCAGCACGGCGGCGGTGAAATCCGGTTCCAGTTCGGAATAGCCCGGCACATCACTGTTTGCGACGTCCAGAATCTCGTTCAGGACGAACTGAATGTCGCGTGTCGGCGCGGTGTAGCTGGGCATGGTGGTCTCCGTTGGGTCTAGAGCTTTATCGGGGTCGGATTGACGAGGTGTTTGTCACCAATCTCGATATAGGATTCGAGTTCGGCGATTGCGGTGTTCAGTTCGTCCCGACGTTGCGTCATGTCGGCAAGGTGATGACGCGCCACGTCGAGTGTCTTGGCGACCTGCGCCATGTTCAGATTGCCCGGATCGTAGAGGTCCAGAAGCTGGCGGATCTCTTCAAGGCTGAAGCCGAACCGCTTGCCGCGCAGGATCAGTTTGAGCCGTCCGCGATCCTTGCGCGTATAGAGCCGTTTCTGGCCTTCGCGGATCGGATAGAGAAGCTCTTTGGATTCGTAAAAGCGAAGCGTGCGCGGTGTCACGTCGAACTCGTCGCACATTTCGCGGATGGTCATCGTCTGCTCACTCACAACTTGGCCCTTTCATGAGTTGTCGTTACGTCATGTAGAGCAGATTGGCTTATGCGACGGACCTTACAAGTGAAGCTTACGTAGACGTCACTGTAACGTGGCGTCACGGAAATGATGACGTAATGTCGTAAGGATTTTGTCTGTCCTGACGACATTTTTGTGCGGGGCCGTCGTGGGTTACTCGTCTGCCATCAGGATGGAACCCGAGGGGAATCACCCCGTGATCGAGGATGCTGTCCGGTCTCTCAGACTGGTCAGGTCGTCGATCGTCTTGTCGAGCTCATCGCGCTGGCGTTCCAGTTCGCCAAGCTGCCGGTTCGCCAGGTCGATGAAGACCTGGAATTGTTCGTTGGTGCTCTTCTGGTTGTACAGAAGCAGCCATTGCCGGATTTCCTCAAGGCTGAAGCCAAAGCGGCGCCCGCGCAGAATCAACGTCATCCGCGCGACTTCACGGGGACCATAAAAGCGGGCGCGGCCGTCCTTCAGAGGCGATAAAAGTTCAATATACTCGTAGTATCGCAGCGTTCGGGGGGTAACGTCGAACCGCGTGCACATCTCTTTGAAGCTGATCTGCTCATCCGGCATGGTCGTCCTCCTGAGAAAAACCTATCCTCAGGCTGGACGCTATTCAACTCGGATGAACGTCGCGTTCAGTTCAGAAAGCCGGGAGCGAAGAAGTAGAACGAATAAGCGACGATCAGGGCCGGGATGGTGGAGAAGACCGTGGCCATGATGGCGGCGCGCGGGGCGAGCGCGATGGCCGGGAACAGCGCGTCGCCGTCGTTTGAGATAGCGTTGGCCATCAGTGCCGAAAACGGGATCGCGCCGTTGACATAAAGCGTGGCCACCAGAACCTGCGGTCCACAGCCGGGAACGAAGCCGATGGCGGCGGCAATCAGCGGCAGAACCGGCGCGATCGAGGCGAACATCGCCTTGAGGTCGAGCCCGGCATAGGCCGCCGCATAGTCATAGGCGAGATAGGCGATGATCACCCAGACCGAGATGAAGGCGGTTTCCTCGGCCATCCGGGTCACCGGCCCATCGGTGGCATTGGTCATTGCATTGACGGGTGAGGCCGCCCAGATCGCGAGGCCGGTAAAAACACCCGCAAGTGCGAACCATGTGACGGGCATGCCGAGGACATGGTTGATTTCAATCGCGCCGATCTGTGCGGCGCCGACGATCAGGCCGGGAATGGCGGCAGCAAGATATACATAGTCGCGCAGACGGGTTTTGCCGATCCGGGGGGCGAGTTCGCAGGCCCCGCCCTTGGGCCGGTAATCTGAGGTGACGAAACGGTCGATCAGCCAGCCTGTCAGGATACCGGCGGTGAACTGGATCGGCAGCAGCACCAGCGCCGCATCGGGTCGGGTTGCGATCAAAAGGAAGGCCGCATCGCCCATTGTCGCGGTCAGGGTGGCGACGACCGCGCCGAACGAAACCTTGCCCGAGGCATAGGCCGCCACCACGACAACGGCGCCGCCGCAACCGGGCGTTGCGCCGAGAAGCGCCGCGATCGGCACTTGCATGCCACGCGCCTTGCCCATGGCGACACCCATATCGAAGCGGAAGAGCTTCTCCAGCCCGTAAAACAGCAACAAGGTCGCAGCGACAAAGGCCGAAACCTGCACGAAGGCGTCCTGCATCAGGCTGCGGGTCAGTGCACCCAGCTCACCCGGCGCCACAGCCAAAGCGACAAGGGCTGCGACCAGAAGCAGCCGACGCGGCCGGAATTGGCCGAACCGGGCAAGTCCGATCTCTGGCAGGGCGGGGGTGGCGGCGTTGGTATTGTGCATGGCTCTCTGCAATTGCGAACTATTATCAATTGCAGAAGATAGCACTTGCGGCGAAATTGGCAAGGGCCAATAAATCGGGCCGGAAGGGAACCCGGACCATGGATGACAAGAAACGCAGTGCCGCGCGGCAGTTCATCGAGGCGATCCCACATAGCCGGGCGCTTGGCATGGTGCTGGAAACGCTTGAGGACGGGGTGGCGGTGATCTCGATGCCCTATGATGCGCGTTTTGTCGGCGATCCGCAGACTGGGGTCATTCATGGTGGGGCGGTGTCGGCCCTGATGGATACCTGCGGCGGCGCGGCGGTGATGAGCCATTCGACGGGTGCCGTCGGAACTGCAACAATTGACCTGCGCATTGATTATATGCGGCCCGCGAAGCCCGGCGACCGGATCACGGCGCGGGCCGAATGCTATCACGTCACCCGCTCGGTCGCTTTCGTTCGCGCCACCGCCCATGATGCGGACAGCGCGCTGCCGGTGGCGACAGCGACCGGGGCCTTCACGCTGGAACGCGCGCGCGGCCCGAAGGCGGAGGGCAAACCATGACCAAGCGCGGCAAGCCCGAGCCGGTACAGGTCGTGAAGGAACGCCGCGATGCCGCCTTGAAGGCCATCGCCCATGGGGTGCCCTATATCCAGTTCCTTGGCATCGAATTCGAACGACGGGGCGATGAGCTGACGGCCGTATTGCCTTTCGACGAAAAACTTGTCGGCAATCCCCTGCTGCCCGCGATCCATGGCGGGGTGACGGCGGCCTTCCTTGAGGTCGCGGCGATCATCGAACTTTCCTGGTCGCTGATCTGGGAAGAGATGGAAAGCGGGCGGCTCGATCCGAAGACGCTGGATCCGGCGCATCTGCCGCGCCTGCCGAAGACCATCGATTTCACCGTCGATTACCTGCGCACCGGCCTGCCGCGCGATGCCTATGCGCGGGCACGGGTCAACCGCTCGGGGCGGCGCTATGCCAGCGTGCATGTCGAGGCCTGGCAGGACAATCGCAGCAGGCTTTTCGCCCAAGGGACGGGGCATTTCCTGATGCCCGGCCGTCGGGATGGATGAGATTACCCACCGGCGCGTTCTGAAGATCGCGCTGCCCATCGTGCTGTCGAACGCCACGGTGCCGCTTCTTGGCGCCGTCGATACCGGTGTGGTCGGGCAGATGGGGCAGGCGGCCCCGATCGGTGCGGTCGGTGTCGGCGCGGTGATCCTGGCGGCGATCTACTGGGTTTTCGGGTTCTTGCGCATGGGCACCTCGGGCCTTGTCGCGCAGTCGCACGGCGCGAAGGACCCGGCCGAGACCGGCGCGATCCTGATGCGGGCGCTGATGATCGGCTTTGCCGGCGGGCTGGCCTTTATGCTGCTGCAGGTGCCGCTCTTCCACGGTGCCTTCCTGCTTGCGCCCGCCTCGGATGAGGTTGAGGCGCTGACGCGGGGTTACTTACAGATCCGCATCTGGGGCGCGCCCGCGACAATCGCGCTTTACGCCGTGACCGGCTGGCTGATCGCGGTCGAGCGCACCAAGGGCGTGCTGGTGCTGCAACTCTGGATGAACGGGCTGAATGTCGGGCTCGATTTCCTCTTCGTCCTCGGCTTCGGCTGGGGGGTGGAAGGGGTGGCCGTCGCCACGCTGATCGCCGAATGGACCGGCCTTGCGCTTGGCCTCTGGCTTTGCCGCCCGGCCTTCGCGGGCGGTCAGTGGTGCGACTGGGGCCGTGTCTTTGACCGGGCGCGGATCAAGCGCATGATGCAGGTCAACGCCGATATCATGCTGCGCTCGGTCCTGTTGCAGGGGGCTTTTGTCAGCTTCGTCTTCTTCGGTGCCGCCTTTGGCGACGTGACGCTGGCGGCCAATCAGGTCCTGTTGCAGTTTCTTGAAATCACCGCCTACGGGCTCGACGGGTTCGCCTTTTCGGCCGAGGCGCTGGTGGGGCAGGCGGTGGGGGCGCGATCCGCATATTCGGTCCGCAGGGCCTCGGTCCTGACCAGCCAGTGGGGTGTGGGCGGAGCGGTCGCGCTCGGGCTGGCCTTCTGGCTGGCCGGGCCCGCGCTTATCGACCTGATGACCACCGAACCGAATGTGCGCGATGCGGCACGGTCCTATCTGTTCTGGGTCGCCCTCGCGCCTGCGATCGGTATCGCCAGCTGGATGTTTGACGGCATCTTCATCGGTGCGACGCTGAGTCGCGAGATGCGCAATGCGATGCTGGTTTCGGTCGTGATCTATGTTGCGGCGCTGATGACGCTGCCGGAGATGTTGGGAAATCACGGGCTCTGGGCGGCGCTCATGGTGCTGAATGTTGCGCGCGGGGTCACGATGGGTGCGTTCTACCGGCGGGCCGAGCAGGCGGCTGCCTGAGCGTCATTGCCGGTGCAGGCGCGGATTTGTTTCGGCCGACATGCGCGATCCAGTTCCCGGGCCCCGGCGGGATCGGTACGCTTCGGGCGCGCCAGCCCTTGCAGCCCCCGAAACGCGCCACTAAGACTTGGTCAAGGTTCCGTGCGTATGCATGGGCCGAGGGAACAGCGAGAGGCGGACGAGCATGAAAGACCCATTGGACATCTACATGAACACCCTTGTGCCGATGGTGGTCGAACAGACCTCGCGCGGGGAACGGGCCTATGACATATTTTCGCGCCTCCTGAAGGAGCGGATCATCTTTCTCTCCGGCCCGGTCCATGACGGTATGTCGACGCTGATCTGCGCCCAGCTTCTGTTCCTTGAGGCGGAAAATCCGTCGAAAGAGATCGCAATGTATATCAACTCGCCCGGTGGCGTGGTGACATCGGGTCTCTCGATCTATGACACGATGCAATATATCCGGCCGAAGGTCTCGACGCTGGTGATCGGGCAGGCGGCCTCGATGGGCTCGCTTCTCTTGACGGCGGGCGAAAAGGGCATGCGATTCTCTCTCCCGAATTCCCGCGTCATGGTTCACCAGCCGTCAGGCGGCTATCAGGGTCAGGCGACGGATATCATGATCCACGCGCAAGAGACCCAGAAGCTGAAGGATCGCCTGAACGAGATCTATCACAAGCATACCGGGCAGGCGGTGAAAAAGGTCGAAGCGGCGCTCGAACGCGACAATTTCATGTCGCCGGAAGAGGCCAAGGACTGGGGCCTGATCGACGAAATTCTGTCGGCGCGCACCGGTGAAGAAGACAAGATGTAACATCGCCGGCCTGAAACCGTGATCGGGGTCAGGTATTTTGGCATTGTGATGACCCCTTGGCTGCCCTAATCTTGTCCAAAAGGGCAGCCAAATAGACGACGGACGCGAGTAAACAGGCCGCAGAGGGTGACGATGGCGAACAATTCAGGCAGCGACAGCAAGAACACACTCTACTGCTCTTTCTGCGGAAAGTCGCAGCATGAGGTGCGCAAGCTGATTGCGGGCCCGACCGTGTTCATCTGTGACGAATGCGTCGAGCTGTGCATGGACATCATCCGGGAGGAGACGAAATCCACCGGGCTGAAGTCATCCGACGGCGTGCCGACGCCGCGCGATATCTGCAAGGTGCTGGACGATTATGTGATCGGGCAGGAACATGCGAAGCGGGTTCTGTCGGTTGCCGTCCACAACCACTACAAGCGCCTGAACCATGCGGCGAAATCGGCCGATATCGAACTGGCGAAGTCGAACATCCTGCTGATCGGCCCGTCGGGCTGCGGCAAGACGCTGCTGGCGCAAACGCTGGCGCGTATCCTTGATGTGCCCTTCACCATGGCCGACGCGACGACGCTGACCGAAGCGGGCTATGTCGGCGAGGATGTCGAAAACATCATCCTCAAGCTTCTGCAGGCATCCGAATACAATGTCGAACGCGCGCAGCGCGGTATCGTCTATATCGACGAGGTCGACAAGATCACCCGCAAGTCCGACAATCCCTCCATCACCCGCGACGTGTCGGGCGAGGGTGTGCAGCAGGCACTGCTGAAGATCATGGAAGGCACCGTGGCCTCGGTGCCGCCGCAGGGCGGGCGCAAGCATCCGCAGCAGGAATTCCTGCAGGTCGACACGACGAACATCCTTTTCATCTGCGGCGGGGCCTTTGCCGGGCTTGACCGGATCATCGCGCAGCGCGGCAAGGGATCGGCCATAGGCTTTGGCGCCGAGGTCAAATCCCCCGATGACCGCAATGTCGGCGAGTTGTTCAAAGAGCTTGAGCCTGAAGACCTGCTGAAATTCGGCCTGATCCCGGAATTCGTCGGCCGTTTGCCGGTTCTGGCGACGCTGACAGATCTGGATGAGGATGCGCTGGTCACGATCCTGACCGAGCCGAAGAACGCGCTGGTCAAGCAGTATCAGCGGCTCTTTGATATCGAGGGCGTGAAGCTGACCTTTACCGCTGACGCACTGTCGGCCATCGCCAAACGCGCGATCAAGCGCAAGACCGGCGCGCGGGGCCTGCGCTCGATCATGGAGGATATCCTCCTCGATACCATGTTTGAACTGCCCGGCATGGACTCGGTCGAGGAAGTGGTGGTCAACGAAGAGGCCGTCGATTCCGGCGCAAAGCCGCTTCTGATCCACGCCGATACCAAGGGTGAAAAGACCGCAACGGCGGGCTGACACGCCTGGGGCCTTGGTCCCTATGGTGGTTCGGGTTTGCCCTGAAGCTGATCTCGAACTTTTTTGTTCGGGATCGGATGCTTAGAGCGTGTTGCGGTTTTCGAGATTCAGGATTCCCCCGATGCTTGATCTGTGATTCCCTGTCTGTATGGCAGATATGGGGGTCAGTGATGGGCAA
>NZ_JBARVQ010000894.1:0-3314 GCF_049646345.1 Albidovulum sp.
GATGAAGGGCCTGCCGCTGACCTATTCCAAGGACATGCAGGAGGACAAGGAACAGGTATTCGACGCGGCCGACAACCTGATGCTGGCCGTGGCGGCGATGGAAGGCATGGTGCGCGACATGAGCGCCAATCGCGCGGGTCTCGAAGCCGCCGCATCCTCGGGCTTTTCCACCGCGACCGATCTGGCCGACTGGCTGGTGCGGGCACTGGGCCTGCCCTTCCGCGACGCCCATCACGTGACCGGCAGCCTTGTCGCCATGGCCGAGAAGAAGGGCTGCGACCTGCCCGATCTCAGCCTCACGGACATGCAATCGGCCCATGCCGGGATCACCGATGAGGTCTATTCGGTTCTCGGCGTCCACAACTCAGTCGCCTCGCGCCAGAGCTATGGCGGAACCGCTCCCGATCAGGTGCGCGCCCGCATCGCTGACTGGAAGGGGCGCATCGGATGAGGAAGGTTGTTGCGCTTCTCGCCGCGACGGGTCTTCTTGTTGCATGCGCCCAACCCCGTGCCCATGTCGGGGCGCGGGTGACCTCCGACGGTGTCCGGCTGGCACCATCGCTTTCAACCTCCATCGCCGGTATCGGCCTCACTGTGAGCCAATGATGATCCGCTTATGCCTCAGCCTTTTCTTCGTCACCTCACTCGCGGCCTGTGGTGCCGACGGTGAACCGACGCCTCCCTCTGCCAAGCCAGGTGTCACGGTCTCGGGCCAGGTCAAGGTTGGCGTCGGCGGCAGCCTTTGAACCATGGACTGAATTGAGCGCGCGGAATATCCCGCGCGCAAGATATGCCTCTCCCCGTTCGCAAGGCGAACGGGGAGAGTATTTGGAAACAGGTGAAGGGCGATCCTGTTTGATCGGGCCTTTGATCTGAATCTATAGGCGGTCGCGCCCGCGATGGCGGTGGCGGCCCTTGTGCCGGGGGCGAGCCGAACCTAGAATCTCGTAAAACGTGTAGTGGTAAAGAGGCAGTCATGCGCTGGATCATTCGGGTCGCCTTCACGCTTGTGGTGTTGGCTGTCGTCGCCGTTGTCGGGCTGTTCTTCCTGCCGTCGGATCAGATTGCCCGGATCGCGGCGGGACAGTTTGAACAGGCAACAGGGCGCCAGTTGACCATTTCCGGCAAGATCAGCCCCTCGTTCTGGCCACATATCGGCGCGCGTGTGGAAGGGGCTTCTGTCGCCAATGCCGATTGGTCGGATGCGGGCCCGATGATCGAGGCCGAAGCACTGTCGATCGGGCTCGACCCTCAAGCCTTGTTCCGGGGCGATATCACGATCCGCCGGGTCGATGTGATTGCACCGGTGATCCGGCTGGAACGGGCAGCGGATGGGCGTGTAAACTGGGACTTTTCGCCGAAAAAGACCGGCGCAACTGGCGGGCAGAACAGCAGCGATACACGGCCGAAAAGTGGCGCTGCCGGTGGCGAGGGCTTTGGCCTTGACCGGTTCACTTTGGATGAGGGGACCGTGCAGGGCGCGCGCCTGAGTTTCACCGATCACGGGAGCGGCCTGCACCAGACCCTGGATGCGCTGGATCTGAAGGTGGCTTTGCCGTCAGCCGGTGGCCCCGCGGATGTGGATCTTGCCGCCATTCTCAACGGTGTCCGGATCAGCACTGTCGGCCGGGTCGCGTCCCTGACGGCTCTGCTTGACGGCGGCGCGGTGCCGGTGTCGCTCAAGGCCGGGATTGGCAAATCGGTGTTCGATTTTTCCGGCGATGCCGGGATCGTTCCCCCGGTTGCCAAGGGTTACCTCGCCGCCGATCTGTCCGACATGGCGGCACTCGCGGCGCTGGCCGGAGCACCTGTGCCGGATCTGCCCAAGGGGGCGGGGCGGGGCAAAGCGGCGCTGGAAGGCGACATAAGCTGGACGGCCGAGCAGAGCCTGCACCTGACCTCTGCGGTGATGGTGCTGGATGAAAACCGGCTGAGCGGCGATCTGACGCTGACGACCTCGGGCGAGCGTCCGAAACTGACCGGAGACCTGCGTGCCGACAAACTGACATTCTTCGCCGATGAGGGTGAGGACACGAAGACCAAGAGCAGCGGTGGCGGCACCAAGAAGAAAGGGGCAAAGCCAAAGGGCTGGTCGAAAGAGCCGATTGATGTCAGCGGGCTGGAGGCGATGGATGCGGCGCTGCGGCTGGATATAGGTGTGCTGGAACTGGCCGGTACCCGTGTGGGGCCGGTAGAGGTGGCGCTGACCAATGACCGGGCGCGCATGGTTTTCGATATCACCCGGATGGCAGCCTATGGCGGTGTGGTGGCCGGTCAGTTCGTCGTCAACGGCCGCGGTGGATTGTCGGTTGGTGGCGATCTTGTCGCCAGTGGTCTTGCCATGCAGCCCCTGCTGACCGATGCGGCCGATTACGAACGCCTGATCGGTACGGGAGAGCTTGCCGCCCGGTTCCTCGGCTCCGGCAATTCCATGGATGCGATCATGTCGGGCCTGAGCGGCGACGGCAGCTTTGCCTTCACCGACGGTGCGCTGGTCGGGCTCGATCTGGCGGGCATGTTGCGGTCGCTTGATGTGAACTATGTCGGCGAGGGGCAGAAGACCATCTTTGACAAGATCACTGCGAGCTATGTGATCAAGGACGGCGTCTTGCAAAACGACGATCTGACGCTGGCTGGTCCGCTGGTTTCAGTGGCGGGCAAGGGCAAGGTAGGGCTTGGCAAGCGCAATCTGAACTACCGCGTCGTGCCGACGGCTTTGGCAAAGGACGATGGCAGCGGTGGCATTTCGGTGCCGCTGCAGATCACCGGGCCCTGGCATGATCCCGAATTCAAGCTGGATCTTGCGGCGCTGGCGAAACAAAAGCTGGGTGTTGATGAGGAAGCGTTGAAGGCCAAGTTGGAAAAACAGCGCAAGAAGGCTGCGAAGAAGGCGAAAAAGAAGGCTGCCAAGGAACTTGGTGTCGATCCGGAGAGTGACGAAAGCCTGGAAGACGCGGCGAAACGGAAATTGCAGGATGAGGCGCTGAAGGGGCTCGGCAAGCTGTTCGGCGGCGACTGACGCGGCTTTCGCTGCCGCGAACGGCAGGTTCGCAAAACGCGCGGGTCCGCTGTCGGGACTTTGCGGACATTACCATGAGTCCAACGCGAGCCGGACGAGTGCCTGCCCGTGGGGTGGCGCAGCGACCGAGGTTCAGGGCAGTTTATAGCCGCAAAGCCCCTCGTCCCACATGCGAAGCGCGCGGCCTCATAAGCGCCAGCCCGCCGGGACGGGCAGGCGCTCGCCCGGCGCCTTCGGCTTGATTCCGGGCGAAAGGGGACAACCGCCAAGGTCCGCTCCGGTGAAGGTTTTCTGA
>NZ_JBARVQ010000895.1:0-3037 GCF_049646345.1 Albidovulum sp.
ATGAGCAGTTGGGCCCCTACGAAGTACAAGACCACGAACTGGTCAGCTTACAATGAAGCGTTGAAGCGGCGCGGATCGCTTTCGATCTGGTTTGATCCGGAGATGACATGGCGACCACCACCGACCGGCAAGCGTGGCCGACAACCGAGCTTCAGCGACACGGCGATCCAGACCTGTCTGACCATGAAGGTGCTGTTTGGCATGCCGTTGCGGCAAACGACGGGGTTCGTGCAAAGCCTGCTGAAGCTTGCCGGCTTGGACTGGACGGTGCCGGACTTCAGTACCCTGTGCCGCCGTCAACGAACGCTGAACGTGAGCATTCCCTATCGTGGCGGTGCGGGTCCGCTGAACCTGCTGATCGACAGCACTGGTATCAAGGCCGAAGGTGAAGGCGAATGGAATGCCCGCAAGCACGGCGGTGCGAAACGGCGTATCTGGCGTAAGGTACATATCGGGATCGACGAGGAAACGCTGGAGGTCCGGGCGGTCGAGATCACGGGCAGCAACATCGGTGACGCGCCTGTGTTGCCAGAACTGCTGGACCAGATCCCGCCTGATCAGGAGATCGGTAGGGTCACCGCCGACGGCGCCTATGACACCCGAAAGTGCCACGAAGCAATTGCCGCTCGAAACGCCGCCGCTGTCATCCCGCCCCGAAAAAACGCCAAGCCATGGAAGCCGACGGCCCGGGCGCCGTCGCACGCAACGAAGCTCTGCGGGCCTCAAAGTACCTGGGCCGGGCTATCTGGCGACGATGGAGTGATTATCACCGCCGGAGCCGTGTCGCGGCCAAGATGAACTGCATCAAGCTGCTTGGTCAGTCATTGATGGCTCGAGACTTCGATCGCCAGGTGGCGGAACTGCAAGTCCTGACCTGAGACCCGTATCTTCCTCCAGTTTGAGGTAGAGTCCGCTCCAACCAGGAGACGGACAATGAAGCGATCAAGGTTCAGCGAAGAACAGATCATCGGGATGCTGAAGGAGCAGGAGGCCGGGATGCCCACGGCTGACGTCTGCCGGAAGCACGGGGTCAGCCCAGCGACGTTCTATAAATACAAGGCCAAGTTCGGCGGCCTGGAGGTGTCCGATGCCCGCCGGCTAAGGGCGCTCGAGGATGAGAACGCGCAGCTAAAGAAGCTACTGGCAGAGGCGATGCTCGACAACGCGATCCTGAAGGATGTCGCGGCAAAAAAATGGTAGCGCCCGGCGTCAGGCGGGACGTGGTGGCTCATGTCGTGGCGATCCACGGCGTAAGCCAGCGCCGGGCGTGCAGGGCTCTGGCTGTGGATCGGTCCAGCGTGCGCTATCACGGCGTGCGGCTGGATGATGCCGAGGCAAGGATAGCGATGAAGGCTGTCGCGGCCGAGAGACGGCGGTTCGGCTATCCATTGGCCGGTAGGCGATTGCCTGCAATCGCCGTAAGGCGGCGTATCCATGTGATGCTTGAACGGCAGGGGATCGTGATGAACCTGAAGAAGCTCAGGCGACTTTATCGCGAGGAGAAGCTTCAAGTCCGCCGCAGAGGCGGTCGGAAGCGTGCCCTCGGGACACGACGGCCGATGCTTGTCCCGGATGCGCCGAACATGCGCTGGAGCCTCGATTTCGTCAGCGATGCGTTGACGGATGGTCGTCGGTTCCGGGTTCTGGCCGTGGTCGACGACTACAGCCGGGAGTGCCTGGCGCTGGTCGCCGACACGTCATTGTCCGGTTTGCGGGTCGTCCGAGAGCTCGATGCGCTGATCACAAAGCGTGGCCGCCCCGCGATGGTGGTTTCAGACAACGGGACCGAACTGACATCAATGGCAGTGCTGTCATGGTGCCAGCGCACGGGTGTCGACTGGCACTACATCGCCCCGGGCAAGCCCATGCAGAACGGCTTCGTCGAGAGCTTCAACGGGCGCTTCCGCGACGAGCTTCTCAACGAGACGCTGTTCTCCTCGCTGGCCGATGCACGCGACCGGATCCGAGACTGGCAGCACGACTACAACCATCACCGACCGCACTCCGGCCTCGGGAACATCCCGCCGGTCGAGTTCTTGGCAAAGAAGGGGCTGGAAATGCGCGCCGCGTAGGCCCAGAAATCAACTTGCGGACTCTCCGTAAGCCCGGAGGAGAGCCGGGTCTCAGGTCAGTTGCCCTTCACATATGCATAGATGTTCATGTCCCCTGCGGCCAGTTCGATAGGGTCCTGTTGCAAGAAACTGCCAAGAGCAGGGTCGTAAGAGCGCGCGCGGAAATGGATCAGCCCGCTTTCGTGGTCTGTTTCCCGTCCCGTAAAGCCATATCGCTGAATCGGGCTGCTGCCCGATGCAAGACCGAAAGCATCATAGTTACGAGATTCCACAACCGTCCCGGTCGCCTCGTCTATCACTTTGACGACCGAACCCAGCCGGTCTGACAGAAGGCCATGCGATGTGCCAGCGGCAGGTGCCGTCACGCCAACTGCATAGCTTTCGAAGGCAAGTGGTTCATCGACTCGATTGCTGAACAGCCAACGTTTCGAGAGATCGCCATCCAAGAATTCGAGAGCTGCGTCGCTGCCGACGAGCGAGCCAATGATCGCCTGATCATAGAAATAGGCCTCCGTGACCCCGTCCACGGTCTTCGCGATCCGCCGGTCGAGCGCGTCATAGGCGTAGCTTGCGGTGGTCGTGTCCGACGCATAGCCCACCAGCCGGTTCTGGCTGTCATAGGCATAGCTCTCGACCGCCCCGTCCGCCTTCGCGGTCCGGCTGATCCGGTTGCCCCGCGCATCGTAACCGTAGCTGTAGCTGTCATCCTCCAGAAGCTGATTGTGCCCGTTGGAACTGTAGAGCGCCGAGAGATGCGAGGCGGTGCGGTTGCCCTCGCCGTCATAGGCATAATCCTCGACCGGCACCGGCACGCCGCCCTGCGCCAACGGAACCCCCTCGGCCACCTGCACGAGGCGGTTGAGCTGGTCATAGGAGATCGCCTTCGACTTCGACGGATCGAGGTTGTCGAGGATCGCCGTCAGCTGCCCGTCGGGATCGTAGGCATAGGTCAGGTCGGTGAGCGT
>NZ_JBARVQ010000896.1:0-2251 GCF_049646345.1 Albidovulum sp.
TCGAGGGGCAGATCGGCCTGCCTGTCGTGAATTTCGGCTACATGAATGCCGGGGCGGATGTTTTTTCGGGCGAGCCTGAAATCATCGATGCCTGTTCGAAGGCGCAGATCACGGTCATCCAGATCACGGGGGCCCAGAACATGTCGAACCGGTTCTATGCCGTGCATCCACGGCGAAACGACCGGTTCCTGCGCGCGTCGACCCTGATGAAGACGATCTTCCGTGAGATTGATTTCACGGAATTCCACTTTACCCGCCATATGCTGTCGGCGCTGAAGGCTGTGTCTGAAGAGAAATACGCGCTGGTTGAGGGAGAGTTGAAGGCCGCATGGACGGCGCGGATGCGGACGCTGTTGCAGAAGATCAGCGGCAAGTCGGTGCTGCTCTGGATCAAGGGCGACGAACGGTATGGCAGCGACGGGCTGGGGTCGGAACCGCTGATGATCGACGCCGACATGGTCGCCGCGATACGTCCGTTCGCCGCCGATCTGGTCTCCGTGACACCGAGCACGGCAGCACGGATGGCCGGAACCGAGGGGATGTATTTTGCGCCACTCGAAGAGGCCGCTGCGGCGGCCATGCCCGGGCCGAAGGTGCATGAGGAAGTGGCGGATGCTCTGGCGCCAGTGATGAAGCGCCTGCTGAAGCGCTGAAGCGCTGTAAGACCGGATTGGAATGACACGTGTCGGACTTCGAACGAAATGGTTCGAAGTCCGATGCGCTTTTGCTTTGAACCGCGATGAGGCATGCCGGTTCAGTTGCAGACATACCGGTGCGAAGCACGTCCGTATCAGCAGTCCGGCACCGCCACGCAGGCACTGTCCCGAAAGCGCGTCAGAATCTCGGCGGTTTCCTCGGTTTCCCCGACCGGACCACCGGCTGAACAAAGATAGGTGGCATGGGGGGCGAGCTGATCGAGAAATGTCTCTTCCCAGCCATCACTTGCCGCCAGCATCTGTTCGGCCGAATAAAGAAGATGGTCGACGAATGCGGCATAGGCCGCGCCTTTGTCCGAGGCCGTCAGAGTGCAGGCGTCAGCCGGGCGGGCAAAGGCGGGGTGTTCGACAGCCAGGGCCAGATGGGCGCGATAGCTGTCGCGGGCTGATTGAAGCCGTTGCAACCGGTCAGCTTCGTCAAGCTGGATCTTGACGCCGACAAGTGCGGCCAGCGCGACAAGGGCCGTCACAGTGGCGGCGACGGCCTCGAACGCGGGGGCATTGCGCGACAGCCAGCTCATGTCGCGGGCATCTGCTGCGTGGCGCAATGGATGCCGCCGCCCATCTCACCCAGAGGGTCGACGTGGAGTGTGATCACCTCACGCCCCGGATAGTGGCGCCCCAATGTATCGCGGGCGACGGCGTCGGCTTGCGGATCGCCGAATTCGGCGGCGATCACGCCGCCATTGCAGACATAGTAATTGGCGTATGAGGCGACGAAATCGACGCTTTTCACCCGCCGCTTCACGGGTTCGGGGATCACCTCGACCTTCAGCCCGGCGGCGACAAGCGTATCGTGTGTTTCAAGCGCGGCATTGTGAAAGGGATCGCCGGGCACCGGGGCGTCGGGCAGGTTGATCAGCACCCGCCCCGGCCCGGTGAACCGCGCGAGGCTGTCGATGTGGTAATCGGTGATATCCTCAGCCCAAACCCCTTTGCTCCAGATCATCCGGTCGGCGCCGTAGGCGGCAAGCAGACGCTTTTCAATCTCATCGCGCGACTGGCCCGGATTGCGGTTGTCGTTCACCCATGAGCTTTCATGTGCGATCAGCAGGCCGTGGCCGTCTTGTTCGACACCCCCGGCCTCGCCCTGCAATCCGGTCGGCAGAAGCGGCAGACCCAGCCGCCCGGCGACGGTTTCGGCGACGCGGCCATCGCGTACATGCACCTGCTTGCGCCCCCAGCCATTGAAGCGGATATGGCTGACGGCCAAACCGCCCTTGCCATCGACAACAAAGATCGGCCCCGCATCGCGGCACCAGAGATCCTCGGTCGGGATATCCCAAAGCTCCACCGCCGCTGACAGTTTGCGCCGTGCCCGGCGATGGTCAGATGCCGCGGCGAGCATCGTCACAGGCTCGAACTCCGATATCGCATTGGCGATATTCGCGATAGTCGCTTGTGCCATATCCAGAAAGACCGGATCGGGATGCACGCGGCGGCTGACCGGCCATTGCATGAAGGTGCGCTGATGGTGGCCTTCTTCTGGTGGAACATGGAACCCACTGGCTGCTGCTGACCGCCCGGTCCCCATG
>NZ_JBARVQ010000897.1:0-7035 GCF_049646345.1 Albidovulum sp.
GCCCGGCGGCGCGCAGGCGCGCCTTGATTCCGGGCGACGGGAGGCTGATCGATGGCAGAGCGTCCCGCCGACAGACATTTGATCCGAAGCACTATCTTACTGCCGGTGCATCCGCTTCTTGCGTGCCCTTGTGTCCTTCGTTCCGGCCTCGGTTCCGTCATGGAAGGTGCCGAACCAGCGGTCCCAGGGCATTTCCTGATTGCCGTAATTGCATTCGTAATAGCGGTGGTGCAGCTGGTGATAGAAGGTGCCAAGCGCCAGCCGCCTTTTGTCCCTGACCAGCAGATCCTCATACCCGGTATGGGACATAACCGCCCCCGGCCCCTCATAAATCACGTGGAAAATCAGATGGATCGGGTGCGAAGCCACGATCCAGTGGATCGCCAGCGACGAGAAATAGAGGAAATGCTCGACCGGATGCATCGAAAGGCCGGACCACGGGCCGATATTGACGTTGCGGTGATGCAGCGCATGAACCCGCTTGTAGAGAAAGGGCACATGCAACAGCCGGTGCACCCAGTAGAAATGGAAGGCCGACCAGATCGGGATCAGGATCAGGGCGAGCACGAACCAGACAGGATGCGCAGCGAAGCTGATCACGGGCGCATAGCCGTTCGCCATCAGCCACATTGTCACAACTTGCCAGCCGGTCAGTTGCGCCACGCCCGAGGTCAGCGACCAGAACATGTTGTCATGCACCTGATCGGCAAAGTTCCACAGCCGGTTGCCCTTCGCCTGATCCTTGTGGTCGAATTTCAGCCGCCTGCCCTGCCCCTGTCGCAGGTAGAAATACCAATGCAAGCCGCCTGCGATCACGATCACCAGGCCCATATTCACCGCCCAGACCTGAAGCACCCAGCCGACGCCGAAACTTTGCGCCGCCTCCAGAGACGGATAGGCGGTGAGGTAGAGGAGGATGGCGAGCATCACCATCATCACCCGCTCACTCAGCATCAGCCAATGCCGGGCGAACCAGCGGATCAGGAATGCCGGATCGGGCGGCCAGCGAAAGATCGAAGGATCGGCAAGCGGCAGGTCCGGTTGGTAATTCCACTCGCGGCTCATCGGAACGTCTTCGCCCTGTCCCATCATCGCCCCCGTCGCTTCTGCGGCTGGGATCAGGCTAGGCCCGGAATTCTTTACCCATCAACACGATTTGCGACGTCAGATGTCGCTTCACAGCCCTGCCGGATGCGCGACGGCGGCCCTATTCCGCCGCCGCCTTCATCGGTGCCCCGCCTGCACGGATCGTGGCCAGAAGCGCCTCACGTTGCTTGGCGGCGGCTTGCTCGGCCGCTTCCTTCACCGGGCCGAAGCCGCGAATGGAGAGCGGCAGATCCGCGAGCGCCACGGCCGCGTCAAGCGTTTCGGCCCGGACCTTCGGCAGCACCTCGGCCATGTCGGCCTCATACTGCGCGATCAGCGCGCGTTCCATCCGGCGCTCAGCCGAGCGGCCGAAAACATCAAGCGATGTGCCGCGCAGTCCCTTCATCTTTGCAAGCATCCGGAAGACCGGCAGCATCCATGCCCCGTATTCCTTCTTCACCGGCCGCCCGTCCGGCCCCTCTTGCGCAAGGAACGGCGGCGCGAGGTGGAAAGACATACTGAAATCGCCGCCGAATTCCGCCTTTGCCTTTTCGGCTGTCTCAAGGTGCAGCCGTGCGACCTCATATTCATCCTTGTAGGCCAAGAGCTTGTGATACCCCATCGCCACCGCCTCGCGCATATCCGCCGGGGCGGCATCCACCAGCTTGCGGTAACGCGCGGCATAGGATGCGTTTTGATAGGCGGTCAGATGCTCCACGCGGAAAGCAATTTTTTCCTCAAGCGTCAGATGCTTAACGGCAGGTTCTTCCAGATGGTCGGCGACCTCTGCGGCATGCAGAACCGCCCAGCGGCCAATCTCGAAGGCGCGCAGGTTGCCCGGAATCGCCGCGCCGTTCAGCTCAATCGCCTGCCGGATTGCTTGCGCCGACAAGGGTACGAGGCCCCGCTGCCAGGCAGCGCCCAAAAGCAGCATGTTGGAATAGATCGAGTCGCCAAGCAGTTTGCGCGCCAGTTCCGAAGCATCAAGGAACTGCACCCGATCCTTCAATCGCGCTTCAAGAGACAGCCGCAACCCTTCGACAGGTAAGTGAAAATCGCGATTGCGAGTGAAGGCGCCGGTCATGATCTCATGCGCGTTCACCACCGCCCCGGTGCGGCCCGTCCGCATCAGACCCAGCGTTTTCGCCCCCCCGGTGACGACCAGATCGCCGCCGATCACGCAATCGGCCTCGCCCGTCGCCACCCGGATCGCGTTGATGTCATCCGGTTTCTCAGCCAGCCGCAGGTGGATATTGACAGCACCGCCCTTCTGGGCGAGCCCCGCCATCTCCATCATCCCGGCACCCTTGCCGTCGAGATGCGCAGCCTGCGCCAACACCGCGCCGATAGTGACAACGCCGGTGCCGCCCACGCCGGTGATCAGCACGTTATAGGTGCCCTTGATCGCAGGCAGCGCCGGGTCGGGCAGCTTCGGCAAGGTGAACTCGGCAGGTGCCGCCTTCTTCACCTCGGCCCCTTTAAGCGTAACGAAAGAGGGGCAAAAGCCGTCGAGGCATGAAAAGTCCTTGTTGCATGACGACTGGTCAATGGCGCGCTTGCGGCCAAGCTCGGTCTCGACCGGTACGATGGAGACACAGTTCGACCGGATGCCGCAATCGCCGCAGCCTTCGCAGATATCGGTATTGATGAAGACCCTGCGATCCGGGTCCGGGAAGCTGCCCCGCTTGCGGCGGCGACGCTTTTCGGCGGCGCAGGTCTGCACATAAAGAATAACCGATACACCTATGATATCTTTGTATCTCTTCTGGACGTCGGGCAAAGCATGACGCTCATGCCGCTCGATCCCGGCCGGGAATTGCGAGAGGTCCACCTCTTCCTTCTCGTCATAGACGAGGGCCACATCCTTCACACCCATCGCCAGCACTTCCCGCGCGATCTGGGGGGCTGTCAGCCCGCCTTCATTCGGCTGGCCGCCGGTCATCGCCACCGCATCGTTAAAAAGGATCTTGTAGGTGATGTTAGTGCCCGCAGCCAAGGCCGCGCGGATCGCGAGGATACCGGAATGGTTATAGGTGCCGTCGCCAAGGTTCTGGAACACATGCTCGCGCGTCGAAAACGGCGCCTGCCCGACCCAGTTCACGCCCTCGCCGCCCATCTGCGTCGCCCAGCGGGTGTCGCGATCCATCCAGACGGCCATGAAATGGCAGCCGATGCCGGAATAGGCGACCGATCCGTCGGGCAGCTTGGTTGAGGAATTATGCGGGCAGCCCGAGCAGAAATAGGGCGTCCTTTGCACCAGTTCGGGCACATTGTCGGCCCGGCGCGCTTCGCGCACTTCTGTCAGACAGGTGCGCATCTCATCCGTCGCGCGACCCTCTTCGATCAGGATATCGCCGATCTTTTCGGCGATCATTGCGGGGTCGAGCGCGTAGCGGACTGGAAACAGTTCCTCGCGGTGCATGCCGCCTGCACCACCCTTGTACCAGCCATAGACCCGGCGGCCGCGACGGTCGTCAAAGATCGCTTCCTTGATCTGGACTTCCATCAGCTTGCGCTTTTCCTCGACCACGATGATCAGGTCGAGCCCCTCGGCCCAATCGTGGAACCCGACAACGTCGAGCGGGAAGGTCTGCCCGACCTTATAGGTGGTGATGCCGAGACGCGCGGCCTCGTCTGCATCGATCCCCAGCATCTCGAACGCATGACAAAGGTCGAGCCAGTTCTTGCCCGCCGAAACGAAACCCACCTTGGCGCCGGGCTTGCCCCAGATGCGTTTGTCGATCTTGTTGGCGCGGGCAAAGGCCTCGGCCGCGTGACGTTTGAAGTCGATCATCCGCGTTTCCTGAATGACCGGTGTGTCGCCCAACTGGATATTGAGCCCGCCTTCGGGCATCTGGAATTCAGGCGCGACAAAGGACATGCGGTAAGGATCGCCATCGACGACCGCCGTTGCCTCGGCCGTGTCTTTCATCGTCTTGAGGCCGACCCAGACGCCGGCAAAACGGGACAGGGCCCAGCCATAGATGCCGTAATCCAGCACCTCCTGTACACCCGCCGGGCTGACGACCGGCATATAGGTATCGACCAGGGCCCAGTCCGACTGGTGCAGGGTCAGCGAGCTTTCGCCGGTATGGTCGTCACCCATCGCCATCAGCACGCCGACATGTTTCGACGACCCGGCAAGGTTCGCATGCCGCATCACGTCGCCAGTGCGGTCCACCCCCGGCCCCTTGCCATACCAGAGGCCGAAAACTCCGTCATAGCGGCCCTCGCCATACATCTCGGCCTGCTGGGTGCCCCAGAGCGCGGTGGCGGCGAGGTCTTCGTTCAGGCCAGGCTCAAACCGGATGTCATTGGCGTCGAGCAGTGATTTCGCCCGCGCCATGTTCAGATCAACGCCCCCAAGCGGAGACCCGCGATAACCCGAGACATAACCGGCGGTGTTCAGCCCGGCTTTCCGGTCGCGTTCCTTCTGCATCAGCATGAGGCGCACCAGGGCCTGCGTGCCGTTCAGAAGTACGGGCGATTTCGTCAGGTCATACCGGTCATTCAGGCTAATCTGCGGCTTGCTCATCTGGCCCTCCCCGTTGGCAGAACGCCTCCATTATAGGTCAAAAAGTCTGACCTACAAAGAGACTTTTTTCCGACCGCTCGGACAGGTTTACTTTGTAATCCTTGCAGTTTTACTTTCCCCACTTAAGTAATTCCGCCATAAAGCCGGGGCAAAATACGACAGAAAGCAACAGGATGGACTGGGACAAGCTCAGAATCTTCCACGCGGTCGCGGATGCGGGCCGCCTTACCCATGCGGGTGAGAGCCTGAACCTGTCGCAATCCGCCGTCAGCCGCCAGATCCGCGCGCTGGAAGAGAGCCTGCATACGACGCTTTTCCACCGCCATGCGCGGGGACTGATTCTGACCGAACAGGGCGAATTGCTGTTCGACGCGACCTCATCCATGAACAAACGGCTGGAAACCGCCGCCGCCCGCATCCGCGACAGCGAGGATGAGGTCTTTGGCGAGATCAAGGTCACCACAACGACCGCCTTCGGCACGCTCTGGCTCGCCCCACGTCTTGGTAAGCTCTACGACAAATATCCCGACCTGAAGATCGAGATGATGCTGGAAGAGCGTGTCCTTGACCTGCCGATGCGCGAGGCGGATGTGGCCATCCGCATGAAGGAGCCGTCACAGGCCGACCTTATCCGCCGTCGGCTGATGAATATCCGCATGCGGCTTTATGCGACGGCAGAATACCTCGAAGCGACTGGCACGCCAGAGTCGCGAGAGGACCTGGGCAAGCACCGGCTGATCAGCCAGAGCCTGACCGCGCCGCAGGTCGGCGCCGGCGCAACGCTGGTTCAGGCGCTTCTGGCGCAGGACATCCGCTCGACCCTGACGGTGAACAGCTATTACGGTGTGCTGCAATCGGTGCTGTCCAATCTCGGCATCGGCGTCCTGCCGGATTACCTGACCGATGACTTCCCGAACCTCGTCCGGGTCCTGCCGGATGTGGAATCAGTCGAGGTGCCGGTTTTCCTCGCCTACCCTGAGGAACTCAGGCAATCGAAGCGCGTCGCCGCCTTCCGCGACTTCGTGATGGAAGAGATCATTCTCTACCGCAAAAGCCGCCGCGACGAGCAAACAACCTGAAATTGCAGTGAGGCATGTGCGCAACGCATACCGGCCATGATGCAAAGCCGGGCGGTTTTTTCTTGATCCGAGGGCGGGCAGAACCTAGATGGAGATAGAAGCCAGCGGTTGAGGAAACTCTTGCTGACATCTACCTCCCTGTTGGACTTGGGCCGAGCTTGTCTCGGCCTTTTTTTTATTTCGCCGCGAGTGATGGCATGAAGCGGCACGGACGTCCATCGCTAAATTCGGTAAAAATTGTTTCACGCCAGTGATCTACCCGGACAGAACCCGATCACGACGCCGGATCAGGAAAGCCTGTTCAGCCGCAGCACGGGACAGCGCAATCGCGCGATCGTACTCCGCCCGCGCCTCAGGACCGCAGCCAGAGCGGGCCAGCAGGTCGGCACGGGCAGCGTGATAGGGCTGATACCCATCCATCTGATCGCGAATCATGTCGAGTTGGCGCAGTGCGGCGGGCAAGGACCCGGTTTCGGCCAGCGCCACAGCGCGGTTCAACCGCACCACCGCCGTCGGTTCATAGGCCAGCAGCGCATCGTAAAGCAGCACCATCTGCCGCCAGTCGGTCGCCGCGGCCGTATCGGCCCCGACATGAAGCGCCGAGATCGCAGCCTTGATCTGGTAGGGACCCGGGGCATGCCGCGACAGGGCCTGATCGAGCAGCGCCAGCCCCTCTGCCACCATCTTATGGTCCCAGAGCCCGCGATTCTGTTCGTCCAGCGCCACCACGGCACCTGAGCGGTCCAGCCGGGCCGCCCTGCGCGCATGGGTGGTCAGCATCAGCGACATGAGCCCCGCCACCTCGGCGTCATCCGGCACCAGCCCGTGCAGCAACCGGGCCAGCCAGATCGCCTCATCGCAGAGGTCGACCCTGAACAAAGCCCCGCCCGAACTGGCCCGGTAACCTTCATTGAAAATCAGATAGATGACCGTCAGCACCGAATTCAGCCGCTGGCTCCAATCCTCCGGCCCCGGCACCGCGAACGGTATCCCCGCCTTCGCGATCTTGCCCTTGGCGCGGGAAAGGCGCTGGCCCATTGTATCTTCCCGGTCCAGAAACGCCGCCGCAATCTCGCCCGTGGTCAGCCCGCCAAGCGTCCGCAATGTCAGCGCCACCCGGCTTTTCGGTTCCAGCGCCGGATGGCAGCAGGTGAAGATAAGGCGCAACCGTTCGTCCGGAATGTCGGGCGGCGGTTCGGCGGCTGCGGCCTGATCGGCTTCGGCCAAAGCCGCAAGATCGCCCGCCCGGTCGCGCCAGCGCCCTGCCCTGCGGATGCGGTCGATGGCCTTGCGTCGTCCCACCCGCAACAGCCATGCCCGGGGATCGGTGGGCAC
>NZ_JBARVQ010000898.1:0-6445 GCF_049646345.1 Albidovulum sp.
GCCTCAGCCTGATCTTCGCCTTCCTTACGCAGTTCCTGCTGACCAATCAGGTGGCGACGGGCCTTGCGCTGACGCTCTTCGGGCTCGGCCTCTCCTCGCTCGCGGGGCAAGGCTATAACGGGATCAAACCGCCCCCCACGGGTGCCGTGCCTTTCGGCCCCCTGGCCGATATCCCCTTCCTCGGCCGGGTTCTCTTTGCTCATGACTGGATGGTCTATTTCTCGATCTTCATGGTCGCAGTCACATGGTGGGTGCTGAAATCCACGCGGCTCGGCCTGATCATCCGCGCCGTGGGTGAAAACCACGAGGCGGCGCATTCCCTGGGTTACAAGGTCACGCGTGTCCGCATCGGCTGCATCATGTTCGGGGGGGCCATGGCCGGGATGGGCGGGGCCTATATCAGCCTTGTCCGCGTGCCCCAGTGGGTCGACGGCATCACCTCCGGCGCGGGCTGGATCGCTTTGGCCATCGTGGTCTTTGCAAGCTGGCGGCCCTGGCGGGTGCTGATCGGCGCCTACCTTTTTGGCGGCATCACGGTATTGCAGCTCAATCTGCAGGCCGCGGGATCGGCCATCCCTGTCGAGTACCTGTCGATGGCGCCCTATCTGATAACCATCCTCGTGCTGGTCATCATGTCCTCGGGCCGTGCCAAGGCGTCTCTGAACGCGCCTGCAAGCCTTGGGCAGAATTTCCATGCCTCGCATTGAGGCCAAACCATTGGGGACAACCCCAACCAACCGGGAGTGTAACATGAACAGAAGACACCTATTCGCCACAGCGGCGCTCGGCCTCGGGCTCGCCTTCAGCGGCGCGGCCAACGCACAGATGGACAAGGTCAAGGCCTGCTTCGTCTATGTCGGCACTATTGGCGACGGCGGCTGGACGCAGGCGCATCACGCCTCCGTCACAAAGGCGCAGGAGCATTTCGGCGACAAGGTCCAGTTTCAATGGCAAGAAACAGTTCCCGAAGGCGCAGACTCCGAACGAGTGCTGACCCAGATGGCGCTGTCGGGCTGCAACATCATCTTCACCACGTCTTTCGGCTACATGGACCCGACGAACGCCGTGGCCGCGAAATTCCCGGACGTAAAGTTTGAACATGCAACCGGCTTTAAGCGCGAGCATCCCAACGTCGGCATCTACAATGCCCGTTTCTACGAGGGGCGCGCAATTGAAGGTCTTATTGCGGGTCGTATGACAAAGTCGAACAAGATCGGCTACATCGCCTCGTTCCCCATCCCCGAAGTGATCATGGGTATCAACTCCTACTTCCACAACGCCCGGAAGGTAAATCCTGACGTCGAACTGAGCGTCGTCTGGGCCTATACCTGGTTCAATCCGGCGGATGAGGCCGACGCCGCCAAGGCGATGATCGAACAGGGCGTGGATGTGATCGCAGCCCATACCGACTCCACTGCACCGCTGGCAGAAATCGCCAAATCAGGCGGAAACGCAATCGGCTTTGGTCAGGCTTCCGATATGGAAGACTACAAACCCACGCCGCGCGTGACGTCGATTATCGACGACTGGTCGCCCTACTACATCCGGCAGATCCAGGCCGTGATGGATGGAACATGGATCTCCGAAGACACGTGGGACGGGATCAAGGACGGCACGGTTGGAATCGGCGAATTCACCGGTTTGCCAGACGAGGTGAAGGCAGAGGCGGAAGCAATGCGCGATGCCATCGCCGACGGCAGCTATCACCCCTTCACCGGCCCGATCAACAAGCAGGACGGCTCTGCCTGGCTGGCTGAAGGCCAGACCGCGCCGGACGGCGATCTTCTCGGCATGGGTTTCTATATCGAAGGCATCACCGGCGATATCCCGAAGTGATTGGCGCCTGATCTGCACAATCCCATGGCCCCGCCCCAATCGGCGGGGCCATTCTTGTTTCGCGGCGGCACTGGACCTATGGCCGCAACTCTGTGATAGATTCAGACCTTGTTCGGACTTGCCGCGCGGACGCTATCCTGATGCCAAATTTTTGCGCCAACCTGACCTGGCTGTTTCAGGAACTGCCCGTCATGGAGCGTTTCAGGGCCGCAGCCGAGGCCGGGTTCGAGGCGGCTGAAGTGCTCTTTCCCTATGACGCCCCCGCACAGGACATGCGTGATCAGCTGATATGGAACAAGCTTACCTTCCTTCTGATGAACTGCCCGCCACCCAACGCCACAGGCGGTCCGCAGGGCTTTGCCGCCGTCCCGGGGCTTGAGGATCGGTTTCACCGCGATTTCGAGCGGACCTTGCGCTTCGCACAGGTGCTGAAGCCGCGTCATCTGCATATCATGGCGGGGGTGGCCGAGGGGCCGGATGCCGAGGCAACGTTCATTGACAATCTGAAATGGGCCGCCGCCCGCGCCCCGAAACAGAGCCTGACCATCGAGCCGATCAACCGCCACGACATGCCGGGCTACTTCCTTGCCGACTACGACACCGCCGCCCGCGTTCTGGATGCCGCCGCCGCCCCCAATCTCGCATTGCAATTCGACGCCTATCACGCCCACCGGATCACCGGTGATGTCATGGCGACATGGGCCACCCACGGTGCCCGCGCAGTGCATGTTCAGGTGGCGGGCTATCCGGGGCGACATGAACCAGCGGGCGGAGAGATCGACTATCCCGCCTTCTTCGCCCAGCTTGATGCCGATGGCTATCAGGGCTGGGTCAGCGGTGAATACGCGCCGCAGGCGGGTACGGAAGCGGGCCTGGGCTGGATGCGCTGAGACGTTCCATGGATCAACGAAAGCGTGGCGGACGTCCCCCCATGGCCGCCATCACCGCCTCGATCTGGTTCGACCCGCCGATGATGTCCACTTGCAGCCGCGCCTCCAGCCCCAGCCCCTCGCCCGGCGGCAGGGTCCAGCCCTCTTCCACCAGCCGCTTGGCCGCCGCCAGTGCATCAGGCGATTTCTGCGCCAGTTCCGCCGCCATGGCCCGCGCCGCCGCCACGGGGTCTTCGGCAATCCGGGTGATCAGGCCCAGGCCCTGCGCCTCCTCTGCGCCAAAGACCCGCGCGGTCATGATCAGTTCCTTGGCCAGATCGGCCCGCGTCAGGCGTGGCAACGACTGGCTGATCCCCATATCGGGGATGAGGCCCCACTTCATCTCCATGATCGAAAACCGCGCCCCGGGTGCCGCGATGCGAAAATCGGCGGCGAGCGCCAGTTGCATGCCTGCCCCGTAGGCCACGCCCTCAACAGCCGCGATCACCGGCACCGGCAGCGCCTGCCAGGCCACGACAGGTTCCTGGAACCGGTTTGCCTGCGCGCCTGCCGGCGGCGTCGCGATCTCTCGTTTCAGCCCCTCCATATCGCGGGCAAAACCCTGCATCACCGACAGGTCGAGACCGGAGGAAAAACATCCCCCCTCACCGCGCAGGATCACCACCCTCAATCCGGCCGTCCCCGCCAGCCGGTCCGCAGCCGCCGCAAGGGCGTCAAACATCTCCAGCGACCAGGCGTTCTTCTTCTCGGGCCGGTTGAGGCAGACCTCGGCCACCCCGTCTTCGCCCATTGTCACCCGCACGACATCGCTCATCCCGGCCTCCTTTGCTGCCACAGGCATCATCCCCCGACGCGGCGTTTCAGGAAAGCCCGGAGCGCCCCGGTTACGCGAAGTCACAATTTTGTAGCTGCCAAACCCTCCTGACAGAACCCTGTCAGGAGCCGTGTGCGACAAGAGCCGCGTCAACCGATTTGAAAGGAATCCCCCCATGAACACCCAACCCGTTGTTGTCTGGAGTGAAATCCCGGTATCCGATATGAAGACGGCGGTGGCGTTCTATAACGCAACCTTCGACTGGCAGATGACAATCGACGAAAGCGGACCCAATCCAATGGCGATCCTTGGAGGCAACATGGAAACCACGGGCGGCCACCTCTATCCCGGCATGCCCGCCTCAGGAAACGGTCCGACCGTGCATATCGCCGTGCCCGACCGGCTTGAGGATGCCGCGATCCGCTGCCGCAAGGCGGGCGGCGAGGTGATCGGTGAGATCATCACGATCCCGCCCGGCCGCTTCGTCTATGCCAAGGACCCCGACGGCAATTCCATCGGGCTTTTCGAACCTGCGAAGGCGGCTTGATGCGCCGGGCCGACCGCCTTTTCCAGATCGTCCAGTATCTGAGGGGCGGTCGGCTGCTGACAGCGCGCATGTTGGCCGAACGGCTGGAGGTCAGCGACCGCACGATCTACCGCGATATCGCTGACCTGATCGGCTCTGGCGTGCCAATCGATGGCGAGGCCGGTATCGGCTATCTGATGCGGTCGGGTTATGACCTGCCGCCCCTGATGTTTTCGCGCGATGAAATCAGCGCCCTGGTCGCGGGTGCCCGCATGGTCCGCAGCTTCGGCGGGGCTGCGATGGCGCTTGCAGCCGAGGAGGCTCTGGCCAAGATCGAGGCGGTTCTGCCCCCCGACCTAAAGGACCGCCCGGCCGGAGTGGCGATCCATGCCCATGATGCAGGCGCGCTGTCGGATGCGGACCGGGCCATGGTCGACAGGCTCGACCGGGCGGTCGACCGCCATCTGAAACTGACGCTCGACTACCGCGATGCGGAAGGGGCCGCGACGCAACGCATCGTTCGCCCGCTCGGCCTTTGGTTCTGGGGCAAGGTCTGGACCCTGATCGCCTGGTGCGAATTGCGCGATGACTTCCGTATGTTCCGCATCGACCGGATCGCCTCTGCTGCGGATGCGGGGGGCTTCCGATCCGAACGCGACAAGACGCTGAGCGTCTTCTTCCAGCGCGAAGTGGACCACTGCCGTAACTGACAATGCCGACCCGCCCGGAGAGGGCATCGGCATATTCCTCGCGCCACCCCATGCCGGGACGGCCGCAACGCGAGGCTTGTAGTCATTCATCATGGGTGCCAACCGACCGGGAACAAGTGCAAGCGCGCCCGGCTTGTGGTGCGCGGCCGAAAGTTTCCGCACAAGGCTCATCCCTGATCTTCGCCGCGCACTGCCTGAATGCCCCGACCGGCACTTGGTGCGCCTCCCCTGATGTGATAGCAATTTTCCGGATAAAGAGTGGATGGTTGGGATGCGCTACAGACGCGAGATTGACGGATTGCGCGCTATTGCCGTGCTTCCCGTGATCCTGTTTCACGCCGGGTTTGAAAGCTTTTCAGGCGGTTTCATCGGCGTCGACGTTTTCTTTGTCATCAGCGGTTACCTGATTACCGCGATCCTGATCAACGATCTGGAACGCGGCGGGTTCTCCATTCTGAAGTTCTATGAACGACGGGCGCGGCGCATATTGCCGGCCCTGTTCACAGTTGTGCTCGTCAGCATCCCTGCCGGGTTTCTCTTGATGACGCCGACACAGATGCGGGATTTCGCACAAAGCATCGTGGCAGTCGTCCTCTTCGCGTCAAACATCCTCTTTTGGCGCGAAGAGGGGTATTTCGCCGCCGCATCGGAGCTGAAGCCGCTACTGCACACCTGGAGTCTGGCGGTGGAGGAGCAATATTATCTGCTCTTTCCGCTGCTGCTGTTCCTTCTATGGCCGCTCGGACGCCGCCGCGTGGTCTGGATGGTGATCGCAGTCGCGGCGGCGAGTCTGACACTCAGCGAATGGGGGACGCTTAACCTGCCGGGCTTTACTTTCTACCTCGCCCCGACCCGCGCCTGGGAACTGTTTGCCGGTAGCCTTTGCGCTTTCGCGACACTGGGGCGCCCCCAAAGGTCGAGCGATCTGCTCAGCGGGATTGGCCTGGCGCTGATCGTTGTTGCCATCTTCGGCTTTGATCGGACACTGCCCTTCCCCGGCCTCTATGCGCTCGTACCGGTTCTTGGCACGGCGCTGATCATCGTCTTTGCAGGGACGGGTACGGCGGTGCATCTGCTTCTTTCCACCCGGCCTCTGGTCGGTATCGGACTGATCTCTTACAGCGCCTATCTGTGGCACCAGCCGCTTTTTGCCTTCGCTAGGATCAAGAGCCTTTCCGCCCCTCCTGAAGGGGTGATGATGCTTCTGTCCGGGCTGTCCCTGATGCTTGCCTGGGGCTCATGGCGGTTTGTCGAACAACCATTCCGACGGACGCAAGGGCCCCTTTTACCGACACGACGCAATGTCTTCACCGCCAGTGCGATCGCTGCGGCACTGCTTGTTGCCTTCGGGCTCAGCGGTCATGTGAATGGCGGTTTCCGGACGATCTATCTGGCTCTCAATCCCGGGCATGAAGCCGACCTGAGGCTGATCGAAACAGCCCGGCAGGAGGCTCCGTATCAGGCGCATGGGACATGTGTGTTCCATTCATCAGGGGTCGATCAGGGCCTGTTGGACCGGCTCCGGCAGTGCAGTGCGTCGCATGGGCCCGGCGTGCTCGTCCTCGGGGACAGTCACGCCATCGACCTTTTCGGCATTGTCGCGCGGCAGACCCCCGACGATTTTGTCATAGGTCTTTCCCGTTCCGGATGTCGCCCGAATTCAGAAGGA
>NZ_JBARVQ010000899.1:0-4469 GCF_049646345.1 Albidovulum sp.
CATCACTGACCCCCATATCTGCCATACAGACAGGGAATCACAGATCAAGCATCGGGGGAATCCTGAATCTCGAAAACCGCAACACGCTCTAAAGCCACCTTACGTCAGGCCGTCTCACACACCGACATAAGAAGCGAATTGCGGGGCGTCGGGACCAAGGCCCTGTGCCTCAACCGTTTCCGCAACCTCTCCACCGGTCATGAAGGCGATCCGGTCGGCGACGGACAGCGCCGCATCCACGCGCTGCTCGACCAGCACCGTGGCCACGCCAGTTTCCCGCAGCGCCACCACCGTGTCGCGGATCAGCGCGATCATTGAGGGTTGCAGCCCCTCGGTCGGCTCATCCAGAAGCAGGACCTTGGGTTCCAGGCAAAGCGCCCGGGCAATGGCCAGCATCTGCTGCTCGCCGCCCGACAGGGTGCGGGACATCTGACCCATGCGTTCGCGCAGGCGCGGAAAGAGGTCGAGCACGTGGTCGCGCACCCGTGGCCCCCGCGCCCGCGTCATCAGCCCGACTTCGATATTCTCGGCCACGGTCAGATCGCCGAACAGCCGCCGCCCCTGCGGGACATAGCCGATCCCGTGGCGCGGCACCTCATGGGAGGGCAGGCTTTCGATCCGCGTGCCGTCAAGGTCGATCGACCCGGCAGTGGCCCGCACCTGCCCCATGATGCATTTCAACGCCGTGGACTTGCCCGCACCGTTGCGGCCCATCAGGCACAAAACCTCGCCCGCCGCGACCGAGAGCGTGAGGCCGCGCAGCACCTGCACCGCGCCGTATCCTGCCTCGATGCCGTCGAGCCTCAGCATTCAGCCCCCCAGATAGGCGGTCTGCACCGCCTTGTCGGCCCGGATCGCCTCCGGCGTGCCGGTGGCCAGAACCTCGCCGAAATTCAGGACAGTGATGCGCTGGGCAAGGTCCATGACCACATCCATATTGTGTTCGATCAGCAGCACGGTCGCCGCAGGCACCACACCCCGCACGATGTCCTTGAAGGTCTCGATCTCCCCCCGCGCCAATCCCTGCGTCGGTTCGTCGAGGATCAGGAGCTTCGGTTTCAGCCCCAGCCCCATGGCCACTTCCAGCAGCCGCTGGTGGCCGTAACTCAGTGTCCCTGCCGTCTGATCGGCGCGGTCCTGAAGCCCCACTCGGGTCAGGGCCTCCATCGCGTCATCGCGCAGGTGATGCGAATGGCGGCTTTGCACGGCCAGTGCGATGTTGTCGAAGACCGTCAGCGCGCCGTAAACTTGCGTGATCTGGAATGTGTAGGCGATGCCAAGGCGGACGCGGGCATGGGCGGGCAGTCTGGTGATGTCGCGCCCGTCGAAGCTGATGCTGCCCGATTGGACGGCGATGCGGCCGGACAGCAGGCTCACAAAGGTTGTCTTGCCTGCGCCATTGGGGCCGATCAGCGCGTGAATCTCCCCCTGATGCAGGTCGAAATCCACCCCGTCCACGGCCTTCAGCCCGTCGAAATGGCGGGTCAGCCCGCGTGCCTCCAGTAGTGTCACGGCAGCCATTTCAGCCCCCGTTCACGGAGCGTGCCAAGGATGCCTTTTGGCGCGAAGAGGATCAGCAGGACGAGCGCCGCGCCGGTGACGAATTGATGAGCGTCGGTCACGGAGGACGCGTAGTCGATCAGGTAGAACATCAAGAGCGCGCCAAGGAACGGGCCGATGACAGTGCCCGCGCCGCCAAGGAGGACGTAAAGCAGCGGCAGGATCGAATACTGCACTGAGGCAAGGCTCGCCCCCGCATAGCCGAACATCAGCGCATAGGCGGCCCCCGACAGGCCCGCGTAAAGGCCCGAGATGGTCAGCGCCGTCAGCTTCACAGTGAACGGGTTGTAGCCGAGCATGCGGCTCCGCTCCTCATTCTCGCGCATCGCCACCATGATCCGGCCGCGCGGCGAGCGGGCGAGCCAGAGGTTGACCATGAGGGCGATGGCAAAGAGCGCGAGCGCCACGAGGTAACGGGTATTGTCGTCAGAGAGGTCAAGCGAGGCGAGCATGCGCCCCGCCTTGGGGATGACGATGCCTTCGTCACCCCGTGTATAGCTGCCAAAATAAAGTACCGTCAGGTATCCGGCCTGTGCGAACATCAGCGTCTCGATCATGAAGGCGACACCGGCTGTCCTCAGCGCAAAAAGCCCCAGCGCGAAGGCCACCGCGCCGCCGGCAAGAAGCCCCGCGATCAGCCCGATGCCCGCAGTCCCATCCGCATGATAGGCCAGAAGCCCGGCGGCATAGAGCCCCGCGCCGAAGAACAGCGCATGGCCAAGGCTCAGAAGGCCGGTATAGCCAAAGGCAATGTTGTAGCCCATCGCATAGATCGCCAGCACCATGATCCGGGCGATATTGGTGTGGTGATAGGCGGGGGCCACGAAGTGGAACGCCAGAAGCGCCGCGATAAGGCCGACATGAAGATAAAGCGCCCGGTCCAACTTCATGCCGCGCGTTTCCCAAAGAGGCCCTGCGGGCGCAGGACAAGGATCAGCCCGACCGCGAGCGTGGCAAGAATCTTGGCCAAGGTCGGGGCAAAGAAGGTGGAGATGACGCCATCGCCAAGGCCGATGATCAGGGCGGCGACCAGCGTGCCGCGCAAAGATCCGAGCCCGCCAATGATCACCACGATAAAGGACAGAAGCAGCGGATCGCCCCCCATCAGGTAATGCGCCTGCTGGATCGGTACGATCAGCACGGCGGCGATGGCGGCGAGCCCCGCCCCCATGGCAAAGACCCCGGCATAGACCCGGTCGACATTGATGCCGAAGGCGCGGGCGGTGTCGCGGTCGATCTGGGTCGCCCGCATGATCAGCCCGGCCTTGGTGTGCTTCAGGATCAGCCAGACGGCAAGCAGGACCAGAGCCGCCCCAACGACCACCGCCAGCTTGTAGCCGGAATAGCCGAACCACGGCAGTTGAATGCGGAAATTCAGGGGTGCCGGGACAGGCCGCGCATCGGGGCCGAAGAAGCTGAGCGCCGCCTGTTCGAGGATATAGAGAAGCCCGATCGTCGCGACGATGGTCGCCTCGGGCTCATAGTTCAGCCGTTTCAGCACCGCCATATCGGCCGCAGCGGCAATGGCGCCGACAATCAGCGGGCAAAGCACCAGTGCCACGGCGAAGGACAGGGCCGCAGGCCCCGGCACCCATTGCGAGACGAACCAGGCCAGCACCGCGCCCAGCATGAAGAACGCGCCATGGGCCACGTTCACCACCCGCATGATGCCGAAGACAAGGCTGAGGCCAGACGCCGTCAGCGCAAGCACCGCGGCGGTCACAAGGCCCTCCATCAGGGCAAGAAGCAGGAACGGTCCGAAATCCAAGCGCAGTTCGGGCGAGGGATCAGCCCCGCCCGCCTTTCAGAAGATCAGAAGCTCATCGTGGTGTAGTCGACCTCATCGGGGTATTCCCCGTCCTCCATCGCGGTCTGGTGGACGCGGACAAGCTTGCCGCCCTCGACCTTGGTGATGGATTGCAGCCCGAAAGCCTGATGGGTCTTGCCGTTGAACTTCTTCGGCCCCTGAGGATGGGCCTGACCTTCGGCAAAGTCGGTCATCGCCTCGATGGCTTCCACGACTTTCTGGCGGTCGGCCGGTCCTTGATAGCCTGCCGCCTCCATCGCGTCCTTGACGACGAACAGGGTCTCCCAGGTGGAGAACATATGGGCATAGGTCGCCACATCGGCCGCGTCGGAAACCGAGGCGCCGTTGTCGTCGACACCGACGGCCGCGCGGTAGAACGTCTCGTGCTCGGAGGCATCTTCCTGTTTGTAGCGCGGATGGCCTTCCCAGAAATGCGACCCGTCGAGGAATTCGAGACCGGGGGAGTTGATGTCTACGGCTTCGAGGCTGTCGATGAAGCCGAAAAGCTGCGGCCGGTCGCCCGAGCCGTAGAACTCGCCCAGTTCCTTCACGAAGGTCAGCACGGCGGGGCCGACCATGACGTGATAGATCACATCCGTATCCGACGGGATCTGCGGGAAGTAGCGGGTGAACGAGGTCTCGGTCGGAGGAATCGCGATATGCTTGATCACTTCGCCGCCCTCAGCCGCGACGGCGGCGGTGAAGTAATCGCGGTGATCGTGGCCGAAGGCGAAATCGGGGAAGATCATCGTGATCTTCTTGCCGAGATTGGAGGTCACGAAAGGCGCCATGCCCTGCACCTGGCTTTTCACATCGGTGATGCCGGGCTGCATGGTCCAGCGGTTCAGCATGCCGGAGGCGACATGGTGGCCTTCGGAACAGACGAGATAGGGCACCTTCAACTCGCCCGCGCGGGGGGCAGAGCCGATGACGACATGGGAAAAGAGCGTTCCCATCACCAGATCGCAGTTCGACTGGGTGACAAGTTTCTCAACCACTTCCGAACCGCGCTTGGGATCGGTGCCGTCATCCTCAAAGACCAGTTCCACGGGGCGTCCATTGATGCCGCCGCCTTCGTTCAGCACATTCAGCGCGGCGGTCG
>NZ_JBARVQ010000900.1:0-1578 GCF_049646345.1 Albidovulum sp.
GGGCACATAATTCGCGGCGGGCGCCGGGGCGTCCGGCAGGGTGATGCCCAATTCTGCAAGGCGTGCGTCGATCGTTCCGGCCATTATGTCCTCCAGTTCCATTCGGCGCGGAAGCTAAAACGTTTCCGGAATGACTTAAAGCGGCAAGTCTCAGATTTCGGACCATCAAGGTCTGAATTCCGATGAAACGCAATACCGGCACGCGCCGGCCAATCCGGGCGGCAGACTTACAGGCGCAATGAGCGGATCATCAGGCGGTTTCACCCCGTTCGATGCGGGTATACTGGCGCAGCTTGGCACTCGATTCACGTGCCACGGGCCGCTCATGCAGGGCTTTTGCAGCGGGGTGGGATCCTTCGTCACCCTGCGCTTTCTCAAGCTGGACAAAGTGCTTCAACCGGCCCCCTTCGGGCGATTTGCGGTGGTCAACGATATGTCGGCTCATGACATCCTCCTCCTGACATCCACGCGCGCCCCGGACCCCTCTTCTGACAAGGATGGGGCCGAATCGGCGCAATTTCCACCCCTTATCAGCGCCGGGATATTCAACTTTAGCGGGTTTTCGCCAACTGCCCCGCAGCCCAGCGCGCCGCATCGGCAACCGCCGGATCGGGATCCGAGACCAGTCGCAGCGCCACGTCGCGAAGCCGCTGCAGACCGGAATTTCCGATGGCATAGAGGACGTTACGCACGAACCGGTCGCGCCCGATGCGCTTGATCGGACTGCCCGAAAACCGCGCCCGAAAGGCGGCATCATCCAGACCCGCCAGTTCCGCCAGATCCGGTGCGCCGACCCGCGCCGCATAGCCTGCCTCGCGCGCCTGAACCGCGAACTTGTTCCACGGACAGACCGCCAGACAGTCGTCGCAGCCATAGATGCGGTTGCCCATCAGCGCGCGCAGATCCTCATCCACCGGGCCCTTATGCTCAATCGTCAGATAGGAAATGCAACGCCGCGCATCGAGCTGGTAGGGCGCCGGAAAGGCCTTTGTCGGGCAGATGTCGAGGCAAGCCCGGCAAGACCCGCAATGATCGACCTCGGCCGCATCCTTGGGCAGGTCGAGCGTGGTGAAGATCGCGCCCAGAAAGAACCAGCTCCCCAGCTCGCGCCCCACCAGATTGGTATGCTTGCCCTGCCAGCCAAGCCCGGCCGCCTGACCCAGCGGCTTTTCCATCACCGGCGCGGTATCGACGAAGACCTTGATCTCGGCCGCCGCGCCTTGCTTCGCCGCCGCATCGATCAGCCAGCGGCCGACCCGCTTCAGCCGTTTCTTGACCAGATCATGATAATCGCGGCCCTGCGCGTAACAGGACACCGCCGCCCGGTCCGGCATTTCCAGTACCGCCAGCGGATCGGCCTCGGGCGTATAAGCCTCGGCCAGCATGATCACCGTGCGCGCCTCGGGCCAGAGGGCGGCCGGATCGCCGCGCCAGCCCATGCGCTCCTCCATCCAGCCCATCTGCCCGTGCCGGCCCGCCGCCACGAACGCCGCCAGCCGTCCCGTCGCTTCGGGGATCGCACCTGGCGCACAGAAACCCACTGCAGAGAACCCCTCTTCAAGGGCCCTCTGCGTTACG
>NZ_JBARVQ010000901.1:0-2655 GCF_049646345.1 Albidovulum sp.
GGGCTGACACTGCGGCCGCTTCCGGTCGATGCCGAAGGTGCCCACTTCACCACAGCAGCACCCGCAAGGCTCGCTTACCTCACCCCCGCCAACCACTATCCAATGGGCCACCGCATGTCTCTGCGCCGCCGGGCACAGGCGCTCGACTATGCGCGCAGCACCGATGCCCTCTTGATCGAGGACGATTACGACAGCGAGTTTCATTGGCAAGGGCGCGAGATTGCCGCAATGCAGGGGCTTGCCCCCGACCGGGTGATCACGCTGGGTACCGCCGCCAAGGCGCTGATGCCCGCTTTGCGCCTCGGCTGGATCGTAGCGCCCCTGCATCTCGCTGCGCCCTTGCGCGCCGCCCAGCGCAATCTCGGCCTTGCGGCCAATCTGCATGCGCAAGCGGCCCTTGCCGAGTTCATGGATCAGGGCCGCTACCGCGCCCATCTGCGCCGTATCGCGAAGGTCTACGGCGAACGCGGACGGGCGCTGGCAACCGCGCTGAGGGGCATTCCAGGGCTGGAGGTCGCCGACCCGTCGGGCGGCGTCCAGCTGGGCTTCCGGCTGCCACCCGGATGTGAGACGCGCGCGTTGGATGCTCTTCGAGATGCCGGGTTCGGCACGGCAGCCCTGTCGGATTACTGCATCGCGGAACCGCAGGAAGGTCTCATCTCGGGTTTCGCCGAAGCCACGCCTGAGCGTATCGTCAGGTTTACAAAGGTGCTGCGGCAGGCCCTTTCCCAAAGCAAGGTGGCTTAAAACCCACCTTGCGAACCGGACCGCGCAAAGGCATCCCGGAAGTCATCCCGAAGCAGGTTCTTCTGCACCTTGCCCATTGTATTGCGTGGCAGCCCCTCGCGGATCGCGATCAGTTTCGGCTGCTTGAACCGCGCAATCCGGTCCCCCAAGGCCACTTGCAATGCTTGCGGATCGAGGTCCGCCCCGGCTTCGGGCACCACCACGGCCACAACACCCTCGCCGAAATCGGGATGCGGCGCGCCGATCACCGCACTTTCGAGAACCCCCGGCAGGTCATCAAGCGCCAACTCCACCTCTTTCGGATAGATGTTGAACCCGCCCGAGATGATCAGGTCCTTTCCACGCCCGACAATCGTGACATAACCGTCCCCATCCACCAGCCCCAGATCGCCGGTGATAAAGAACCCGTCAGCACGCAGTTCCTCGGCCGTCTTCTCCGGCATGTTCCAATAGCCCTGAAAGACATTGGGGCCGCGCACCTCGATCACCCCGATCTCGCCCCCCGGCAGTTCGGCCCCCGCCGCGTCGCAGACCTTCAACTCCACCCCCGGCAGCGGCAATCCCACCGTGCCCGCCCGTCGGTCGCCGTCATAGGGGTTCGAGGTGTTCATATTGGTCTCGGTCATGCCGTAGCGTTCGAGAATCCGGTGATCAGTCCGCGCCTGCCATTGCCGGTGCGTCTCGGCCAGCAAGGGCGCTGAACCCGATATGAAAAGCCGCATGTTGCGGACAAGGTCCAGCGTCAGACGCGGATCGTCCAGCAACCGTGTATAGAAGGTCGGCACCCCCATCATCACCGTCGCCTGCGGCAGGTGCCGGATCACCGCGCCTGCATCAAATTTCGGCAGGAACACCATCGGGCAACCGGCCAGCAAAGCCACATTGGTCGCCACGAACAGCCCGTGGGTGTGGAAGATCGGCAGGGCATGCAAAAGCACATCCCGGTCAGTAAAGCGCCAATAATCGACCAGAACCTCGGCATTCGACAAAAGGTTGCCGTGGCTCATCATCGCGCCCTTCGACCTTCCGGTCGTGCCCGACGTATAAAGCAGCGCCGAGAGGTCGTCGGCCCCACGTTCCGCCGGGGGAACCGGTCCCGCCGTGGCAGCAAGCCCGGCGAAGGAGCCGGTGCCATCCGCATTCAGAACCATCAGCCGCGAACCGCAACCTGCCGCCACCGGCGCAAGCGCCGCCGCGGCCCGGCCATCGCACAGCAAGAGTTTCGCCCCGGCATCGGACATGAAATACGACACTTCGGAGGCGGTATATGCAGTGTTGAGCGGCAGAAACACCACCCCCGCCCGGATCGCCCCGGCAATGACCGCCAGCATGTCGGGGCTTTTCTCCAGTTGCAGCGCCACCCGGTCGCCCGGCTTCAGTCCTGCCGCAACCAGCGCCCCGGCAAACCGCGCCGCCCGCGCCGAAAAATCCTTATGGCTGACCCGCGCCCCGTCCGGCAGGATCAGGAAATCGGCCGAACTGCCCTCATGCCGCCCGAAGAGCGCGTCATAAAGATGGTTCGCCATGATCCTGCCCCGCCTGCCGCTTCCACTTGCTCCAAATATCCCCGCCGGAGGCAAGAATCTAGCGCCCTGCCCGTCCCGTGATCAGGCTGAGGGCAAAGAGCCCGGCAGCGGCCACGACGATGGAGGGCCCCGCAGGCGTATCAAAGTGAAGCGACAGGCCCAACCCGCAGAGCACCGCCAGACTGCCAAGCGCCACAGCCCAGACCGCCATCGCCTCGGGGCTGCGGGAAAAGGCGCGCGCGGTTGCTGCCGGAACGATCAGCATCGCCGCGATCAGCAACGCCCCGACGATCTTCAGCGCGACTGCGACGACAAGCGCCAAAGCCAGCGTCAGCACCAGCTTTTCGCGTCGCGGGTCAATCCCGGAGGCCTGGGCCAGTTC
>NZ_JBARVQ010000902.1:0-3148 GCF_049646345.1 Albidovulum sp.
AGCCCGAGATCATCGGGAAGGTGTTGAGCGACAGGATATCGCCAACCTGACATTCCCGCGCGGTGACGGGGTTGTGCGCCCCGTCTGTGTTGATGCCCGACTGGAACCAGACCCATGTGTCGCGGTACTCGGCGTCGGGGAAGCGCTTGGCGATCTCCATCTCCATCGCGTCACGGCCCGCCATGGCCACGTCAATCTCGCGCGCGCCGACCTTGACCGCGTCGCGGATCGCATAGCCACCGACATCGGCGACATTGGCGCCATGCTTGATCAGCGCTATTTCGGCGGCGGATTTGTGCATCCGCTGTTTCATCGTCGCGGGGGCGATGTCGATCACCTTCGACGGCGTCAGGAACGCTTTCAGCTTGTCCGATTGCAAGAGCGTCAGGTGGTCGCCCTCATAGCCCACGACCTTGCCCGGGCCTGTCACCGACAGGATCGCGCGCCAGTAATTGTCGCGCTGCCAGTCGGTATAGGTGATGTTGTCACCGTGGCTCCGCCGCCAGGGCTGGGCCGCGTCAATGCCGGCCGAGATCGTCACATCCTGCGCCGCGGTCACGACAAGCGCGTAGGGCCGCCCGAAAGAGCAGTAGAGGAAACCCGAATAGTAGGCGATATTGTGCATCGAGGTGAGCACGACCGCATCGACGCCTTCCGCGTCCATGATCGCGCGCAGCCCGCCCAGCCGCTGATCGTATTCCGACGCGGCGAAGGGCAGGACCTTGGTGCCCTGATGAAAACGGTATTGCTGGGGACGTTCCGTCATTTGTTCAGACCTCACATGATGGGGTCCGGCCGATGGCACGGGAACCCCGAAAGGTCCCGGCGTACAGGACTGCGGCGGATTTCTCCGCAAGCGGCGGGGCATCTGCCCCTGCGGCGACGCCATCGCCACGGGCTCGGTCGCTGTTTACCGCATCCAGCCCTGCCGGTTCTAGTCAAAAAACGACCTGTCGCAAGGTCGCCCGATGGCGCTATCCGCCCGCGCCTGCCCTTTCGATCAGAGCCATTGCAGCGGCCGGATTGGCTATCTTGTGACCGGAAATCACATAAAGGAACACGTCGCGCGGGCCGGTATCGGCACGCGTCGCCACCGTCGTCAGCCCCTCCGGTACGCGCCCCTCGGACAATGCGTGGGTCCGTGTTGCCCAGAGGTCGAGTTTATCTGCGGAGTAACCGAGGGGCTGGTCCTCAGATGTCCCCATGATGCGCAGATAGGCGAAGGGCGCGGTCGGATCGGCGATCTGCGGAAAGGCGCTGTCGCCCGCAGTGACAATCGCGACGCCATGTTCGCGGGCCAGGGCGATGAAGTCGCGGCAGCAGAAGCTTTCATGGCGGACCTCGACGGCGTGGCGGATCTGATGCCCCTCGACGCTTTTCGGCAGGAGCGTGAGAAAAGCCGCGAAATCCTCGGGGTCGAACTTCTTCGTCGCCATGAATTGCCAGTTGATGGGGCCTAGCTTGCGCCCGAGCCGCATCACCCCGCTGTCGAAAAAGCGCTGAATGGATTCGCCCGCCTCGGCCAGCACCCGGCGGTTGGTGGCAAAGCGCGGGCCCTTCACGGCAAAGACGAAATCGTCTGGCGTCTCACCGGACCAGCGTTCGAAACTCTCGGGCTTTTGCGACCCATAATAGGTGCCGTTGATCTCGATCGAGGTCAGATGCCCGGCGGCATGTTCCAGTTCTCGCTTCTGCGCGAGGTCCACAGGATAGAATGCCCCGCGCCAGGGCGCATAGGCCCAGCCGCCGATGCCGATGCGGATAGTGCCCGCCATGGGTGCCCCCTGTCATCGGGCCGAGTGTACCGCGTAACCGGTTCTTCGAACAGCGGAACCGGGGGTGAAATGAGGGGGCGATGCGCCGTCCGCAGGTAAACGGGATGAAATCGTTTGGCTGAAGGCCTAACTGTAGGGAACCCGGGGGTTTCACACCCCCGGACCCCCGTGGGGTATTTCAGCAATGAAGAAGGGTCGCAGATGAAGGTTGTCAATCTTGCCGAGAAGCTTTCGATGTTCGACACCCATTGGGATCCGAAGGTGGTCGCCGCTTACAACGGCAATGACATCATGGTGGTCAAGTTTCAGGGCGACTTTCCGTTCCACGACCACCCCGATACCGATGACTTCTTTCTGGTGATCGAGGGCGAGGTGCTGCTGGATGTCGGGGACGAGACACATGTGTTGGGCCCCGGCGAGTTATTTGTTGTGCCGAAGGGGCTGCGTCACCGGCCAAGGGCGGAACGGGAAGCGAAAGTGCTGCTGATAGAGCCGCAGGGCACGCCCAATACCGGTGACGCCGAGACGGCATCCGCGAAGGCGTATATCTGATGCGTCCGGGCAAGCGGAACCTGATCACCGATGTGGCGGGGCTGAGGGTCGGCAATGCCTCGGATCACCGTCTGCGGTCCGGCGCCACGGTGTTGCTGGGCGAGTGTCCCTTTGTCGCCGGCGTTCATGTCATGGGCGCCGCGCCCGGCACGCGCGAGACCGATCTTCTGGCACCGGACAAGCTGGTGGCCGAGGTTGACGCGCTGGTCCTCTCGGGCGGCTCGGCCTTTGGTCTTGATGCCTGTTCGGGGGTGTCCGACGGGCTTCGCGCTACGGGGCGGGGCTTTGCCGTGGGCGATCAGCGTGTGCCCATTGTGCCGGGGGCGATTCTTTTCGACCTTCTGAATGGCGGTGACAAGAGCTGGGCCGAGAACCCTTACCACGCGCTGGGCCGTGCCGCCTTCGACGCTGCGGGCGTGGAGTTCGACCTTGGCACGGCCGGGGCCGGGACCGGGGCCACAACGCATGACCTGAAAGGCGGGCTTGGCTCTGCCTCGGCAGTTCTGGAAAGCGGCATCACCGTGGGCGCACTGGTCGCGGTCAATGCCATCGGTTCGGTGACCGCAGGCGGTGGCCCGCAGTTCTGGGCCGCGCCATGGGAGATCGGGGGGGAGTTCGGCGGGCTTGGCCCGGTCGCAAGGTTTGATCCGGCGGACGAACCCGTCCTGTCGAAACAACAGGGCGAGGCCACAACCATCGCCATCGTCGCCACAGATGCACGGCTCGACAAGGCGCAGGCGACCCGGATGGCCATCGCGGCCCATGACGGGTTGGCCCGCGCCATCGTACCCGCCCATACGCCTTTCGACGGCGATCTGGTC
>NZ_JBARVQ010000903.1:0-4370 GCF_049646345.1 Albidovulum sp.
GCTCTCGACATCTCCAAAGTGTCGGGCGGGGTCGAGGTCGAATATAACGGCCATGTCATCACCCTCGACGGCGTCTCGCTCGGCGATATCGACAAGGGCGATTTCGTCTTCGTGTGAGAAAAACCGAAAAACGGGCTGGCGCTGGCATTTGCCCGGCTCCGGCCCATTGCCGTATTTGATGCGACGTTCCTTCGCTCGGAACCGGTGCGATGCGACGGGTGGGGGTAGTGCCTTATCGTCTGACGCCCCAGGCATGCCGACGGGGCACTTTTACGCCCGGCCCACGCGGCAATTAAGCATTTCGAGTTTACGTTAAATCAGAATTCGAACCTTTTTCGTTCGAATTCCGATGCTTGTGATTTCAACCAAAACCCGAAACGCTATAGTCCGGTTACATTGTTCTGACCGGACAGACCGTCAACGCCTCAGCTGTCGTCTTCGTCATCCTCGTCGTCATCATCGCCATGTGGCAGATTGAAGAACGCATCAGCATTGGAATAATCCGCCGGGTTCTTTTCTTCCTCATCCTCGTTCTGGCTAAGCGAGAAGTTCTCAAGACCCGCGATCGCGCTCGGCATCTTCGGCTCGGACGACATGCCAAGCGACTGCTCGGTCGAGACGAGCTTGCGGCGCTCATCATCGGTCATCACAGCACCATCTGCGTTCTTCTTTTTGGCGGCTTTCTGCACGGCAGCATCCAGCTCTGATTGACGGCAGAGGCCAAGCGCCACCGGATCGATCGGCGTGATATTGTTGATGTTCCAATGCGTCCGCTCGCGTATCGTGGCGATGGTCGGCTTGGTCGTGCCCACCAGCTTGCCGATCTGGCTGTCGGCGAGTTCGGGGTGGAACTTCACCAGCCACAGGATCGCCGCCGGGCGATCCTGGCGTTTGGACAAGGGCGTATAACGCGGTCCCCGGCGCTTTTCCTCGCCCAGCGAGGCCGGGTTGAACTTCAGCTTCAGCTTGTAAGCCGGGTCCTTCTCGGCCTTGTCGATCTCGGACTGCTCAAGCTGGTTGTTGGCGACCGGGTCAAAGCCCTTGACGCCTGCGGCCACGTCGCCATCGGCGATGCCCTGCACTTCAAGCTCATGCAAACCGCAGAAATCGGCGATCTGCTTGAAGCTCAGCGTCGTATTGTCCACGAGCCAGACGGCAGTGGCCTTGGCCATCAGCGGTTTAGACATGCGGCATCTCCTTTACAAATCTCTCCCGCGCCGGGAAAACGGCTGCGACCTTTCGAGCCGCCTTTCCTCGTTTTCGGGGAAGTTCAGGGCTATATAGTCCGTCACGGGACCGGAGAAAAGAGAAAATGCGCTGGCTTGCCATCCTTGCCCTATTGCCCCTGCCCGCCCTTGCCGAAGGCGAAGCTGCGGGCGAGTTCGACTATTACGTCCTGTCGCTCTCATGGTCGCCGACCTTCTGCGCTTTGACCGGCGATGCGCGGGGCGAGGATCAGTGCGACCCGCGCCACGATCACAGCTTCACCCTGCACGGGCTCTGGCCGCAATACGAATTCGGCTGGCCCAGCTATTGCCGCACCACCGCCCGCGATCCGTCGCGGTCCGATACCAGGGCGATGGTCGATATCATGGGCTCATCGGGGCTGGCCTGGCATGAATGGAAGAAACACGGCCGCTGTTCGGGCCTCGCGGCTGACGACTATTTCACAGTCTCGCGTCTGGCATATGACAAGGTGGAAATCCCGGATGTCCTTGTCCATCTCGACCGCGACGTGAAACTGCCAACAAGCGTGGTCGAGGACGCGTTTCTTGAGGTCAATCCCGGCCTTTCCCGCACCATGATCACCATCACCTGCGAGGCGGGCCGGATTGACGAGGCGCGCATCTGCCTGACCCGCGATCTGGAGTTCCGCCCCTGCGGCGAGGATACGGTCCGCGATTGCCGGATGCAGGATGCGCTGATGGAAGCGGTGCGCTGAGAGCGCCGAGCCAGCCTGCCCCCCTACGGCACCCGTCCCCCCGTCGCCTCAGTCACCTCATCCGCCGCCTTGCGCACCAATGCACCGATCTCTGCTGTCCGGTCTTGTGTCAGCCGAAAAGCAGGACCCGACACCGAAATCCCCGCAACCGGTTCACCATGGGCGTTGAAGACCGGCGCGGCAACGCAGCGCATGCCTTCTGCCCGCTCCTCGTCATCAAGCGCGTATCCCCGTGCCCGTGTTGCAACGAGGTCTGTGCGCAAGGCGCCAACCTCCCCCAGTGAACAGGCCGTGAAACAAGGCAGTCCCTTGGCAGCGATTGCCGTGATCCGGTCCTCTGGATACCAGGCCAGAAGCGCCTTGCCGATGCCCGAGACATGCATTGGGCCAAGCGTGCCCGGCGGAAAGAAGGCGCGAATCGTTTCATGCGTCTCGACCTGGCTGAGAAACAGCACCTGATCGCGCATTTCGACGCCAAGATTTGCGGTCTCTCCCGTCGCCCGCATCAACCGGTCCATCACCTGACGTGACCGCTCCACCACCTTGGTCCGGCGCAGAAAGGCCGAGCCGACACGGAACGCCCCGCCGCCGACATGCCAAAGCTGGCCCGGCTCTTCCATCTCGGCAAAGCTATGGGTCTGGAACGTGGTCATGACCCGGTACACCGTCGGCGCTGACTGACCTGTCCGGGCCGCCAGTTCCGACAGGGTCAGCCCGCCCGCCTCACTGACTGCGGTCAGGATCATCAGCGCCCGGTCGAGCGACTGGATCGTGTTTTCGGCGGTCTTGTCATGGAAGCTTTTCGGGCGGCCACGGGGGCGGGATTCGGCCATGACATTTCCTTTCTGCATGATTTCGAAAAATGTTTTCGCTAAATGAAAAACGAATTTCTTTTTAGATTCAATAAAAAAAGTGGCTTTTTCACAATATGAAAAACTAATTCGAAAAAATTGAAGTGCAATGCGATCCGGGATTAGGCTGCTAGCATCCCTGCAGCGAGGCCCCCATGTCCTTCCAGAATCCGGTTTTCATCCCCGGCCCGACCAATATCCCCGAGGCGATCCGCAAGGCCTGCGACATGCCGACGATCGACCACCGCTCGCCCCTGTTCGGTGAAATCCTGCACCCCGCGCGGGCGAATGTGCGGAAGGTGCTGCGCTCGGAGACGGCCGAGATATTCTTCTTCCCCTCCACCGGCACCGGCGGCTGGGAAACCGCTTTGACCAATACACTCTCGCCCGGCGACAAAGTGCTGGCGGCGCGAAACGGCATGTTCTCCAACCGCTGGATCGACATGTGCCGCCGCCACGGGCTGGAGGTCGAGGTGGTCGAAACGCCCTGGGGCGAAGGTATTCCCGCCGATAGGTTCGCGGCGATCCTGAGCGCCGACAAGCACCACACGATCAAGGCGGTCCTCGCAACGCACAACGAAACCGCAACCGGGGTTCGATCTGACATCGCGGCGGTGCGGCGGGCGATTGATGCGGCGGGCCATCCCGCGATGCTCTTCGTCGATGGCGTCTCCTCCATCGGCTCGATGGAGTTCCGCATGGACGATTGGGGCGTCGATATCGCCGTGACCGGCAGCCAGAAAGGCTTCATGCTGCCCGCGGGCCTCGCGATCCTCGGCTTTTCTGAAAAGGCGATGGACGCGGGCAAGACGGCCACCCTCCCCCGCACCTTCTTCGACATCCGCGACATGGAAAAAAGCTATGCCGCGAACGGATTTCCCTATACGCCGCCGGTCGGCCTTCTGAACGGGCTGAAACTGGCCAGCGACATGCTGCTGTCCGAGGGGCTCGACACTGTCTTCGCCCGTCACCACCGCATCGCCGAGGGCGTGCGTCGGGCCGTCCACGCCTGGGGCCTGACGCTCTGCGCCGCCTCGCCCGATCTCTGGTCCGATACGGTCAGCGCCATCCGCACGCCAGAGGGCTTCAACGCCACCGCCATCGTCGAAAGGGCCGCCAAAGAATATGGCGTCGCCTTCGGCACCGGCCTGGGAGAGGTCGCCGGAAAGGTCTTCCGCATTGGCCATCTGGGCTCGATGACCGATGTCATGGCACTTTCGGGCATCGCGGCGGCCGAAATGGTCATGGCCGATCTGGGCCTGCCGATCCGCCTCGGCGCCGGAGTTGCCGCCGCGCAGGACTGGTACCGCCACGGCGCGCCCGCGAAACAGGCCGCCGCCTGACGCCCCCCTCCCCATCCCTCCCCCACAAGGGGGGAGGGAGCTGCCCTGCCGCACTGTTTGCCCAATGAGGTGAAGATGTACATCCCGACCTATCAGGACATGCTGGACGCGCATGAACGCATCAGGTCTCATATCCGCCGCACGCCGGTCCGGACCTCGGACTACCTGAATGAGCTTGCAGGCTGCCAGCTCTTCTTCAAATGCGAGAACTTTCAGGAACCCGGCGCCTTCAAG
>NZ_JBARVQ010000904.1:0-2566 GCF_049646345.1 Albidovulum sp.
GGCGAAAAGGTCGTGATGGAGCGCAACCCGATGTACTGGGATGATGAGCACACGATCATCACCAAGGCCACGGCGCTGACGATCAATGACGAAAACGCCGCCCTGACGCGCTATCTGGCTGGTGAACTGGATCGCACCCAAATTCCAACGGGCCAGTATCCGAAACTGAGTGCTGAGTATCCGGACGACGCCCATTCGGTACCGCAGTCCTGTTCTTACATCTACATGTTCAACCTCGATGAGGCGAAAGGGCCGGAAGCGCTGAAGGACATCCGCGTCCGCAAGGCTTTGTCCTATGCGATCGACCGCGACATCATCGTCGACAAGATCCTGCAAGGCGGTCAGTCGCCGTCCTACAACTGGACCCATCATGCAACGGCCGGGTTCGAGATGCCCGAGATCGACTATGCGGGCTGGACCCAGGAAGAGCGTCTTGCAAAGGCCAAAGAGCTTCTGGCCGAGGCTGGTTATGGCCCCGACAACCCGCTGAAGCTGACGCTGAACTACAACACCTCGGAAGGCCACAAGAAGATCGCCATCGCGGTGCAGCAGTTCTGGAAAGGCATCGGGGTCGAGATGACGCCGAACAACATGGAGTGGAAGGTTCATACCGACCGGATGCAGAACCAGGATTTCGAAGTGGCGCGTTATGCCTGGTGTGGCGACTATAACGAAGCCTCGACCTATCTCGACCTCTTCACCTCCTATTCGGGTCACAACAACGGCAAGTTCTTCAACGAGCGCTATGACGAGCTGATGAAAGAGTCGAAGACCTCGGAAAACCCGGCGCCTCTCTACAAGGAAGCCGAACAGATCCTCGCGGAGAATATGCCCTTCGCGCCGATCTATCAGTACACCAAGGTTGAAATGGTCAAGCCCGACATGCGCGGCATGAGTCTGAACAACCTGATGCAGAACTGGTACCTCAAGGACATGTATCGCGTCGCCAACTAAGGCGGCTTTTAAGGGGCACGCCTGACCGGCGCGCCCCACTTCCTTGCGGTGGGGTTCCCTCATGCTTTCCTATATCGCCAAGCGTCTGGCCATCGCCGTGCCGACGCTTCTTTTGCTCATCATCATCTCGTTCTTGCTGATGCATGCCGCACCCGGCGGCCCCTTCACGCAGGAACGTGCCCTGCCGCCGCAGGTGCTGGCCAATCTTGAGGCCAAATACGGCCTCGACCAGCCGCTCTGGAGGCAGATGGCCTCCTATATCTGGGGCATCGTTGCGCATTTCGATTTCGGCCCGTCCTTTATTTACAAGGACCGGACCGTGAACGAGATCATCGCTCAGGGTTTCCCGGTGACGCTGACCTATGGTTCGATTTCCTTCGCGCTGGCCGTTGTTGTGGGTGTTTCACTCGGCGTCGCCGCTGCGATCCGGCACAATACCTGGCTCGATTATCTCGCTGTCGGTGTGTCCATCGGCGCGCAGGTGCTGCCGAACTTCGTGATGGCGCCGATTCTGGTGCTGGTCTTCACACTCTGGCTGCGCTGGCTGCCGGGTGGCGGCTGGGAAGGTGGTCAGTGGCAATACATGATCATGCCGGTGGTCGCTCTTTCGACCTCATTCATGGCCTCGATCGCGCGGATCACCCGCTCTGCGATGCTGGAAGTGCTGAACTCCAACCACATCCGCACCGCCCGCGCCAAGGGCCTGCCCGAACGCAAGGTCATCCTGCGCCACGCGCTGAAGCCCGCGCTGCTGCCGGTCATCTCCTATCTCGGCCCCGCCTTCGTGACGATGATCACCGGCTCGGTCGTGGTGGATATGTATTTTTCCACCGGCGGCATCGGCAAAGCGTTCGTCGATTCTGCGCTGAACCGCGATTACGCGGTCATGCTCGGTGTCACGATCCTTGTCGGTGCGCTCACCATCCTTTTCAACCTCGTGGTCGATATCCTCTACGCCTGGATCGACCCGAAGATCAGGTACTGATGCCATGGTCGTTGATACGATAAAGATGAAAAGCCTGAGCGACCGGCTCGCCGCAGATGAGGTCAAGGGACGCTCGCTCTGGGCCGATGCGCGGTCGCGTTTCGTGCACAACAAGGCCGCTGTGGCGGGGATGATCATTCTCATCCTCGTCGGCCTCTTCGCGATCTTCGGCAATTACATCGCCGCCTGGTCGAACGAGGAGCTGGATTTCGGCGTGATGGGCCAGATCGCCGAGCTTGGCGGACCCTCGATCGAAAACGGCCACTATTTCGGCACTGACGATCTGGGCCGCGATCTGTTCGCGCGCACCGTTCAGGGCACGCGCATTTCGCTGATGGTCGGCATTGTGGGGTCGGCCATCGCGGTCATCGTCGGCACGCTTTACGGCGCCACGGCGGGCTATGTCGGGGGACGTGCCGACAACATCATGATGCGGGCCGTCGATATCCTGATGTCGATCCCCTACATGTTCGTGCTGATCCTGCTTCTGGTGATGTTTGGCCGCTCGATCTTCATGCTGTTTCTCGGCATCGGCCTGATCTCCTGGCTGGACATGAGCCGGATCGTGCGCGGCCAGACGCTGAGCCTGAAGCACAAGGAATTCATCGAAGCGGCACAGGCCACAGG
>NZ_JBARVQ010000905.1:0-3215 GCF_049646345.1 Albidovulum sp.
GTTGTGGGTCGAGCGAAGTTTGGCGATCTTTCCATATTTCGGATCGGGCGTGCGGCCCGCGATCAGATCGGCGACGACGACCTTCTGGTTCGGGATGATGACCATGAAGACGTTCGCGGACATGATCGTCGCGGTGATAGCCCCGAGGTGCAAGAGCGCCGCGCGGCCCGAGAAGACCTGCGTGTAGAACCACGCAAGCACCACGAGGATGATGTAGAGCAGCACCATCAGCGTCGTCGGGCTTTCGCCGAGTTTCGACTTGCAGAGCGCATCATAGATCAGCCAGCCGACTGCCAGCGAGACGAGCGAAATCCCGATCGCCTGCCAGAACGGAATGTCGAGCACGTTCGGGTCGACAAGGTAGAGATCGGCCCCGAGATAATAGACAAGGCAAAGGAGCGCGAAGCCCGACAGCCAGGTCGCGTAGCTTTCCCATTTGAACCAGATCAGGTCGCCGGGCATGGTTTCCGGTGCGACGAGGTATTTCTGGATATGATAGAAGCCGCCGCCATGGACCTGCCATTCCTCGCCATCGGCGCCAGAGGCCAGATTGCGGTCGCGGTGCAGGCCAAGGTCCAGTGCAATGAAATAGAAGGATGAGCCGATCCAGGCGATGGCGGTGATCACATGCAGCCAGCGCACGGCGAATTCCAGCCAGTCGGCCAGCACGATGAAGTCGTACATCCCGCTCTCTCCCTCACGGACTCAGTGAAGATGACGCTATACCGAAGCGCATTGCCCTGATAATCCTTAGAATAACTCAGAACTTTCAAAGATAACCGAATAATATCGGGCGAGGGACGGCATTGGCCTATGTGAACAATATCAAGATGTTCGTGCGGGTCTTTGAACTCGGCTCCATGTCGGCGGCGGCGCGGGATCAGCGCACCTCGCCCGCCGTCGCATCGGCGCGGATCGCTGAATTGGAAAAACACCTTGGTGTGCGGTTGTTTAACCGCACCACGCGACGCTTGCAGCCGACCGAGAACGGCCGACTTTTCTATGACGGCGCACGCAAGGTTCTGGAGGCGATCGACGATGCCGAGGCGGCGGTCATGGTGTCGACCCAGAACCTGCGGGGGACAGTTTTTGTCGCAGCCCCTCTGGGGGTCGGGCGACGGTTCATTGCGCCGCATGTGCCGGAATTCAAGGATGCCTATCCCCAGATCGACGTGCGGCTGCGCCTGTCGGACCGCAAGATCGACGTGATCGGCGAAGGGCTCGACATGGCGTTTCATCTTGGTGTGCTGGAGGATTCGACGCTGAAGATGCGGCTCGTGGCCGAATGCTCGCGTATCCTTTGCGCCGCACCCGCCTATGTCGCGAAACGCGGCGATCCGGGGACGGGCGAGCGGCTGGTGGCGGACAAGCACGATTGCCTCAACCTGCGCTTCCCCGGCGCGCCGGAATTCCAGTGGACCCTGACGACGCCGGACGGGCCGAAACGGTTCGAGATTGCCGGGCCGTTCGAAACCGATGACGGCGACGTGCTGACCGGCTGGGCGCTCGACGGGCGCGGCATCGTGATGAAGCCGATCTTTGAGGTGGCGGAGTATCTGCGCGACGGGCGTCTGGTGCCGGTGGTGCGCGACACACCACCGGTGCCGGTGCAACTGACCTGCCTGACCCAGCACAGGCGCTTGCGTGACCCGAAGATCCGCGCCTTCACCGACTTCATCATCGTCAAATGCCGCGAGGAACTGACCCGCGCGATGGAAGGCGTCGAACTGCCGGATAGGGCGGTAAAACCCGCGTGAAGCCGCCCTATGGCCGCTTGCCTAATGGTTTCACCTCATTGATTGTGCAGATCGTCCCGGGTGGCGGGACGATCCCGGAGGGCGCCATGGACATTCTCGACGACATCCTCGACACGCTCGACCTGCGCGGTGCTCTCTATTTCCGCACCGATTTCACCGGGCCCTGGGCGGTCACGGTGCCGGAATTCGGCTCTGCCGCCCGCTTCCATCTGGTGATGCAGGGGCAGTTGCATGTGAAAACCGCCTGCGGCGCGGAACTGACGCTTGGCCCCGGCGACCTGATCATGGTGCCGAAGGGCTGGTCCCATGTGCTGGCCGATGCGCCGGGGCGGCGGGCACCGGAACTGGAGGCGGTGCTGGAGGCGGTGGGCTATGACGGGCAGGGGGTGCTGCGGGTCGGCGACGGCGATCCTTCCGCCTCGACCCAGATGCTCTGTGGCCACTTCACCTTCCGCGAACGGGCCGATCACCCGATCCTGCGCGCGCTTCCCGACCATATCCTGATCACCGCCGCAATTCGGCTGAGTGAGCCGCTTCTGGATGAGATGCTGCGGCTGGCCGCGCGCCGCGCCTTTGCCGACCGGCTGGGATCGGAAGCCGCGATCACACGCCTGTCCGAGATCGTCTTTATCGAGGTGCTGCGCGCCGGGATCGGCCAGTCGCCCGAGCTTTCCGGTCTGATGGAAGCCTTCCGCGACCGCCAGATCGGCCGCGCGCTGGAGATGGTTCACAGCAACCCTGACAAGGGATGGACGGTGGAAAGCCTTGCCTCTGCGGTCGCCATGTCGCGCTCGCGCTTTGCCGAAAGGTTCAGCCAGCTCGTCGGGGTGGGGCCGATGACCTATCTGTCGGACTGGCGGCTGCAAAAGGCGCTGGCGCTTCTCGAACGCTCGCAATCCACGGTGCAGGAAATCGCGGGCAAGGCGGGCTATTCCTCGCCCGCCGCCTTTACCCGCGCTTTTGCCGGAAAGTTCGGGCTCGCCCCTTCGGAATATCGTCGCCGGGCTGCCTGAATTTGCAGACCGTCCCGCAGATTTCGCATCCCGTCCCGTTCTTTGGTGGGGTGATTGATCGGGCGTCCCCCTTGGGCAAATGGTTCTGCACGCGGCCGCCAGACGGTGGCCGGAGCAACCAGATCCCAGGAGGACAAGATGATCCGCATGACTCTTATCGCCGCCACGCTCGCGGCCGGTCCCGCGATGGCACAGGACCAGATGAACGACCTTCAGATCGCCCATACCGCCTATACGGCCGGGCAGCTTGATATCCGCTATGCCCATCTGGCGCTGGCCGTGTCCGAGAATGACGCCGTGCGCGCCTTTGCCGAAACCATGATCCGCGACCATGCTGCGGTGAACGAGGCGGCCGTGGCGCTGATCACCGAGCTGAACGTGACACCCGAGGATAACGACCTGAGCCGCGCGCTGGTCGAGGGCGCCGCGGCCAAGCGGGCAGAGT
>NZ_JBARVQ010000906.1:0-4105 GCF_049646345.1 Albidovulum sp.
GGATTACTACGCCTGTGAGGGTCCGCCGCCGGCCCTTCCGGCGGAACGGCCCGACCATCTGGACTGCGCCTGCCTCTGCGGTGCCGTCGCTTTCAGCCTGCCCGGCCCGGCGGGCGATATCACCGCCTGCCATTGCGGCCAGTGCCGCAAACTCTCGGGCCACTACTCCGCCTCGTTCGACGCGGATGAGGCGACGCTGACATGGCACGGCAAGGCGGGACTTGCCGAATATCAGACCCCGGGGCGCGGACGACGCGGTTTCTGCGACAGATGCGGATCGAGCCTTTATTTCCGCTCGGCCGCCGGAGAGTTCTCCGTCGAGGCCGGAGCGGTGACGGATCCGACCGGCGGGCGGTTGGCAGACCATATCTTCGTGGCCGACAGGGGCGACTATTACGACATCACTGACGGTCTGCCGCAATCAGACGGCTACGCCCCCCAGTCAAAGTGATGTGGGTTCAAACCCACCTTACATAAGGGATCAGAGCCGTCGGCTGGGCACCCAGGCATAGCCGTTTTCGCACAGGATATAGCATTCGCGCAGCCCGTGCGGCTTGTCGGTCGGTTCCTGAAGGATCGTCGCATCGTCATAGGCCCGGGCCCGTTCCACCGCCCTGTCGGGATCGGTCTCATAAAGCCGGATCTCCAGCCCCGCGCCGCGTGCGCCTGCCTCGGGCAGGAGCCCGAGCAGTGGGTTTTCGCCGTAGGTCCCGTCGGAATGAAGCTGAAAGACCTCGCCATGATAGGTCATGATCGCGAAATCGGAGGTGAGGCGATGCGCCTTCATGTCGAAGACCGCCTCCAGAAACGCCGCGAGCCGTTTCACGTCGCGCACAACGATGTTGATCCCGATCCCCTTCAGCGATCGGCCGAAATCCTCTGCCTTTACCGTCTCGAAATCCATTCCCGCCTCCTTTCCCGGCTGGACGAAGGCCCGCATCCGGCCCCTGCCCCGTTAATCTCAGCTTGACGCCTTCGCCGCTTTCGGTAAGCGCTGAAAGCGACAGGATCGCGGGCGGTTCGGACAGAGCCCGCAACGGGAGAGCACAGGATGGCCGATATCACCCTTCTTGACGGCGGTATGGGGCAGGAACTGGTGGTGCGGTCAGGCGATGCGCCGACGCCCCTTTGGTCCACCCAGGTGATGATGGATCATCCGGGCCTCGTCCGGGAAATACATGAGGACTACTTCAGGGCTGGCGCGACGGTGGCGACGACCAACACCTATGCGATCCACCATGACCGGCTGGTCAAGGCCGGTGCCGATGAGCGGTTTGCCAGCCTGCACATGCAGGCGCTCGCCGAAGCGGCGGCGGCACGCGCGGGGCATGGCACGGGCCGGATCGCCGGGTCGCTCGGGCCCCTTGTCGCCTCGTACCGGCCCGAAACCCATCCGCCGCATGATGAGGCGGTGGCGAAATACTCCGAGATTGCCGGGCTTCTGGCCCCGGCGGTGGACCTTTTCATCGCCGAAACCGTCGCCTCGCTCGCCCATGCACGCGCGGTTCTGGAAGGGGCGCGAACGGGTGGGCGGCCGGTCTGGCTGTCGGTCACGGTCGATGACGAGGACGGATTGCGGCTGCGCTCGGGCGAGCCCGTCGCGGCGCTTGGCCCGGTGCTGGAAAAGGGCGGGGCGGCTGCGGTACTGGCCAACTGCTCGGCACCCGAGGCGATGGCGGCGGCCTTGTCGGCCTTTGCAGGGTTCGGCCTGCCCTATGGCGCCTATGCCAACGGCTTCCAGCAGATCACCAAGGATTTCCTGAAAGACAGCCCCACTGTCGACGCCCTGCATGCCCGGCCCGAAATGACACCGGCGCTGTATGCTGATTTCGCGATGCGATGGGTCGATCAGGGCGCGACGATTCTTGGCGGTTGCTGCGAAACCGGTCCCGCCCATATCGCCGAGATCGCCCGGCGGTTGACAGCGGCCGGACATCGGGTGGTGTGAGCCGCGTTGTCGGCTGCTGAAATGTGGCAAAGCGGGCAGGACCAGGCGGCGGGCTATACATAACCGGATGCTGATAGTGGCTTTTCGCATTGCCCAAATCTTGTCTGAGTTAATGCCACATTTCAAAAATCTTAACCAATGCCCGTGACAGAAGTTGACCTTACGTCCGGCAGACCGCTCGTCGCTCCAGACAAGATCACCATAAATTACTGTAATTGTTTATAAAATTATTCAGATCAACCCGGCGATCGTGCCGCCGACGCAAGGCATACCAAAGGGTTGTCGACCGGTTCATGCCTGCCCTTCCGGCCAATTTGCGAAATTCCGCCGCATCTGCGCCCGATTTGCTCCCGTAACTAAAGGGGGACAACAGCCGACACCGATCGCCCTTCGGTGTCCCAGACAGATGCAAGGATGAATACGATGTTTGAACTCAAATCATTCAACCGGGGCGGCAGCCTCAAGGCCACGACGGTCGCAGCCATGCTCCTGCTGCCGTCTCTCGCAGCCGCCCAGTCGGCCTGTGAAAGCTACACGGTGAAGGACGGCGATTCGCTCGCTCAGATCGCGTTCTCGGCCTATGGAAGCTACGACTATCAGATTATCTTCAACGCGAACCGCAATTCGCTTTCCGGCAATCCCAACGATCTGGACCCGGGCCTGACATTGCAGATCCCCTGTGAAGACGGTCGTCTGACCGCCGACGCCAAGTTCCTTGAAGTTGTCGAAGAGCAGGAAAAAATCGCCGCCGCCAAGCCGAAGAACAAGACCTATGAACCTGACATCAAGGTTCTGCTGGCCAGTGGCTGGGCGCCCTATACCGACGAAAGCCTGTCGGGTGGCGGGTTCCTGACGCGCCTTGCGACGACGGCGCTGAACCGTGCGGGCAATGACCGGCCTTACGAGCTTGGTTGGGTCAATGACGACTCGTCGCACCTGACCACGCTGATGCCGCTTGGCGCCTTTGACATCGCCGTGGCCTGGACCGTGCCCGATTGCGACAAGAACCCGGACCTGATGGGCGAGGATTCGCAGCGCCGCTGCTATGATTTCTACCACACTGTGCCGCTCTATGAATCGATCATCGGCTACTACACCCGTCCGGACAGCAAATATGCCGATGCGAAAACCCTGGCCGATTTCTCGGGCGCCAAGTTCTGCCGGATGAAGGGTTACTTCACCAACGATCTGGAAGAGGCCGGTCTGGTCGAGCCGCTGATCACGCTGGTTCGTCCGACGGGTGCCGATGAATGCATCAAGGCGGTTGCCGATGGCACAGCCGACGTGACCGGCATGGCGGTTCAGCAGGCGCTTGGTGCAATTGCCGCAACCGGGCTGGAAGCTGAAGTTGACGATACCAGCGTCACCTATCTGACCACGATCCGCATCCTGGCCCACAAGTCCAACCCGTTCGCGCTCCAGTACGTTGCCATGCTCGATGCCGGGCTGAACGAAATGCGCGAGACGGGCGAGTGGTACGACATCGTGTCGAGCACGCTGGCCGAGTACAACGAAAAGATCGCCACCAACTGACACACGAACCGGCAGGCGCCGCATCACCGTCTGCCGGTTTGACCGGACTGCCCCAGGCCGAAACTTAGCGGTCCGGTTGACGAAGAAAGCGCTTTGGTCCCAAATGGAACCATGCGCTTTCTTCTGATTTTATGGCCCCTTGTTTTGTCGGCCAGCCCCTCTGCCGCAACGGATTTCTGCGATGACCTCTGGTTCACGCGAAACCTCGTCTTCGACCGGGCGGGCTATTGCTTCGGCTCACCGCTTGGGCAGGCTGTCTTTGACAATGCGAACTGCACCGGCGCGGATGTGGCACTTGCCCCCGCAGACAAGGCCTTGGCCGATCTGGTCAGGCGCCGCGAGGCTGAATTCGGATGCAAGACTGATAGCGGCAGGGTCATCCTCAGCCTCGACGACATTGCCTGGCGGCGGCAACTGGTCGCGTTCCCTGTGGCGGATGAGTTGCAAAGCGGCTGTCTGGGCTGGACCGGACCCGAGACGCCTCTTTTTTGCCGGACATCACCCGACGACGGCGGTGTTCGGCAGCATCGCGCCCGGAGATTTCGTCAGCTACGCGCACTTTCCTGTGGGGCAGTGGACCTATGTGACGGTCTGGAATGCGAACTGGACACAGCTGAAAAGTGC
>NZ_JBARVQ010000907.1:0-2741 GCF_049646345.1 Albidovulum sp.
CGTCTGCGGGCAGCAGGGATCACCGACCTTGTGATCTGTGGCCTGACCACACCGCATTGTGTCTCCACCACGACCCGAATGGCGGGCAATCTGGGCTTCACAGTCACGCTGGCCCACGACGCCTGTGCCGCCTTCACCAGCAATGTCGACATGGGCTGGCAGCCGGGTATCGACGTGCCGTATGCCGAAACTGTCCACCGTCTGGCCGTGGGTCACCTGCACGGCGAATTCGCCACGGCTCTGAGCACAACCGACATTCTGGCCCCCCGGGCATGAGCGCGTTCCTCGGCGTCGAAAGCTCTGCCACAGGTCGCCGCTGGACCGGCCCGTCGGTCGAGGCTGACCGGCAGGCCGAGGCGATGGTGCAGGAGACGGGATTGCCCATGGCCCTTGGCCGCGTGCTGGTCGCGCGTGGCGTGGCGCCCGCCGAGGCACCGCTGTTCCTTGAGCCGCAACTGCGCGACCTGCTTCCCGATCCACGCAAGCTGAAGGATATGGAGGCGGCCGCCAGCCGGTTTTTGAAAGCGGTGAAGGGGCGCGAGCGGATCGCGGTCTTTGCCGACTACGATGTCGATGGCGGATCCTCCGCCGCGCTTCTGATCACCTGGCTGCGCGCCATGGGCTGCAAGGCCACGCTTTATATCCCCGACCGGATCGACGAGGGTTACGGCCCGAACGTGCCCGCGATGGATGCACTGGCGCGGGATCACGACCTTATTCTCTGCGTCGATTGCGGCACGCTTTCCCATGATCCCATCGCTGCAGCCAAGGGGGCGGATGTCGTGGTGCTGGACCACCATCTGGGGGCTGAAACCCTGCCCCCTGCCCTCGCGGTGGTGAACCCCAACCGGCAGGACGAAGACGGATCGCTCGCGCATCTCTGCGCGGCCTCGGTTGTCTTCCTGATGCTGGTCGAGGCCAACCGCCTTATGCGCGAAGAGGGCACCAAGGGCCCCGACCTGATGGCCATGCTTGACCTTGTGGCGCTCGCCACAGTGGCCGACGTGGCCCCGCTTGTCGGTGTCAACCGGGCGCTGGTGCGGCAGGGGCTGAAGGTCATGGCCCGGCGCGAGCGGATCGGGCTGACAAAACTCGCCGATGTCGCACGTATGGACCGGGCGCCCACGCCCTATCATCTGGGCTTCCTCCTCGGCCCCCGCGTCAATGCCGGCGGACGCATCGGCGCGGCCGATCTTGGCGCGCGGCTTTTGTCGACCGACGATCCGCATGAGGCGGCGGCGTTGGCCGAACGGCTCGACTTGCTCAATACCGAGCGGCGCGAGATCGAAAACCGGGTGCGCGACGCGGCCCTCGCCCAGGCCGAGGCTCGCGGATTTGACGCCCCCCTTGTCTGGGCCGCGGATGAGGGGTGGCATCCCGGCGTTGTCGGCATTGTCGCGGCACGGCTGAAGGAGGCCACGAACCGCCCCGCCGTTGTGATCGGCTTTGAGGGGGATGAGGGCAAGGGATCGGGCCGCTCGGTCGCAGGTGTCGATCTCGGTGCCGCGATCCAGCGTCTGGCCGCCGAGGGGCTGCTGGTCAAGGGCGGCGGTCACAAGATGGCGGCCGGGCTGACCGTTGCCCGCGACCGGCTGGAGGCGGCGATGGCGCGGCTTTCGGACCTGCTCGCCCGGCAAGGTGCGGGCACGACAGGCCCGCGAGACCTGCGCCTCGACGGGCTCTTGATGCCCGGTGCCGTCACGCCGGAGCTGATCGAAGAGATCGAACGCGCGGGCCCCTTCGGCCAGGGCGCCCCCGCCCCCCGCTTCGCCTTTGCTGATATGGCGATCACCCATGCGCGCCGGGTCGGGGAAGCCCATCTGAAAATCAGCTTTTCCGACGGGATGTCACCCGCCATCGACGCCATCGCCTTCGGTGCCTTCGACACCCCGCTCGGCCCCCTGCTCGAAGGTCATGGCGGCATGCGGTTTCACCTTGCCGGGCGTCTGGAACTGAATCACTGGCAAGGCCGCACGCGACCGCAACTCAGGCTCGAAGACGCGGCGCGAAGCTGATTTGGGATTTGCGCAAAAATCTGCACAAACCCCCTTGCGAGTCATCCCGCAACCGCCTAAACACCGCCGCACGCCAAGCATGGCCCGTTCGTCTATCGGTTAGGACGCCAGGTTTTCAACCTGGAAAGAGGGGTTCGATTCCCCTACGGGCTGCCACTTTACGTTGTAACTTACTGATTTAACTATATAATTTCAGAACGGCGAATTTCTATAAACTTTCTATTGCAAGCGTGCAGTCGACCCATGGCCCTAGTTTCGACCTCAACCGACTACGTTGACCTAGATGGCGATCACGGCACGGTCGAAGGCGTTGAGGTGACTTGCAGCAAGTGCGGACACACCGAAGAAAGCTTCGGCACAGACGACCCGTCCTTGAAGCGGTGCGCCTACCTTCTTCGGGAAAACTGCCCGCGCGGCGAAAGCAACTACTACGACGTCAGCGCATAGTCATACGTGCTTGATACCAGCCTTGAGGCTTTCTTGTCGGACTTTCTTATATTCGCCGATTTGAACAAAATATGGCTTTGACCAGTCTTCAAGTTGACGTTGTTCGTAGAATTCGACGGTTTCATACGGTTCCCCCTTTAGCGAAAAATGGCAAAATATGTGTGGGTATCCGTAGTATTCGTCACCGTCAAAATCTACTGACTGAATTAGGTGGTATGGTATTCGGCCCGCCAAGATCACTTTGATACCCGGATCGTTTCCGCCTTCATACTCTTCAAG
>NZ_JBARVQ010000908.1:0-2751 GCF_049646345.1 Albidovulum sp.
GGCGACTTCAGCGCGTGACCGGCTTTGCCGACCGCAAGCCCGCTTTGCGCAATCCGATGGCCCCGCGCAACAACCGCCTGGAAGTGATTCTGCTGCGTTCGGATGCATGAAATGCAGCGCATTTGAGATGTTAGGGCGATATTAAGCCACCGTGCGCATGGTGGGCGGAACTGACGGACGCAGCAGCAGAAAGGCGGCACCTATGTCCATTTCGTCCTCGCTCAATGCCGGCGTGGCCGGTCTCAGCGCGAATGCCACGCAGCTGGCGACGATTTCCGACAATATCGCGAATTCCGGTACCTATGGGTACAAACGTGTTTCGACGGATTTTGAGAATTTCGTGATCAATCAGGCGCGGGGCGCGGGCACCTATTCCGCAGGGGGAGTCCGGGCCGCGACGACGCGGCTGATCGATGAACATGGGGCACTTGTCGCCACCAACAATGCGCTCGACCTTGCGGTATCCGGGCGCGGCATGTTGCCGGTGACCTCGGCAGTATCGCTGAATTCCTTTACCGGCGGGGCGCAGCCCCTGATGATGACCACGACCGGATCGTTCCGGCCTGATGCCGACGGCGTCTTGCGCACCGAATCCGGTCTCGTCCTGCTCGGTTGGCCCGCCAATGCCGACGGGTCGATCCCGGTCCTGCCGCGCGATACGATCTCGGGCCTGCAGCCGGTGATCATCAATGCCAATCAGACTGCGGGCGACCCGACGACGACAATGAACCTTGGCGTGAACCTGCCTGCAACGGCGACCGAGGCGGGCGCGGGCGGGGCGGCATTGCCGCTGTCGGTCGAGTATTTCGGCAATCTCGGCACCTCGGACACGCTCGACATCACTTTCACGCCGACAGTCCCCGGAACCGGCGCTTCGAACACCTGGACGATGGAGATCCGCGATTCCGCACAGGCCGGTGCCTTGATCGGGGAATACACGCTGGTCTTCGACGATACCCGCGCCAATGGCGGCACGCTGGCTTCGGTCACGACCGTGTCGGGTGGTGCCTATGACCCCCTGACCGGGGAACTGGCGCTGACGGTCGCGGGCGGGCCGATGACAATGACGATCGGCAGGGTGGGCGACCCGAACGGGCTGACGCAATTGTCCGACAGCTTCGCGCCAACCTCGATCACCAAGGACGGCTCGCCCGTGGGCAACCTGACCACGGTCGAGGTTGATGAAAACGGCTATGTCACCGCGACCTATGACACCGGCTTTACAAGGCGGATCTACCAGATCCCGGTCGTCGATGTGCCAAACCCGAACGGATTGATCGCGCTCAACAACCAGACCTTCCAGGTCTCGCCGGATTCGGGGTCATTCTTCCTTTGGGATGCGGGCGACGGGCCCACAGGCTCGGTCGTGGGCTATGCGCGCGAAGGTTCGGCCACCGATGTCGCCGCCGAACTGACCGCGCTGATCCAGACCCAGCGGGCCTATTCCTCGAATGCCAAGGTCATCCAGACCGTGGATGAGATGTTGCAGGAAACCACGAATATCAAACGCTGATCCGGACGGGTGGGGCCGTAACCGGAGACTGAATCATGAGCCTGTCCGCCTCTCTGGCCAATGCACTGACCGGTCTGACCGCGTCATCGCGACGGGCCGAGGTCGTATCGTCGAATGTCTCGAACGCACTGACCGAAGGCTTCGCCCGGCGGGAAATCCATCTGTCGTCGCAATCCTTGGGCGGCAATGGCGCGGGCGTTCGCATCGACGGCGTCACCCGGTCGGTCAACGTGGCCCTTCTCGCCGACCGCCGTCTGGCCGATGCCGAGGCGGGTAATTCCGGAATGCGCACCGATTTCCTTGCCCGCGTCGAAAGCCTCCTCGGTTCACCCGAGGATGCGGGTTCTCTCTCGGCCCGGATCGCGGAACTGGAATCTGCCCTTGTCCAGGCCGCGAGCCGCCCCGACAGCCAGGCCCGGCTGCAAAGCATCGTCGATGCCGCGAACCGGGTGACGGGCCATCTGAACGCGCTCAGCGACGATGTGCAGCAGGCGCGGATGGATGCCGATGACAGCATCGCGAAGCAGGTGGAGACGCTGAACGAATCTCTTGGCCAGATCGACCGGCTGAACGCCGAAATCCTCGCCCAGCGTGCCTCGGGCCGTGACGCCACTGCGCTGATGGACGAACGCCAGCGCCTTGTCGACCGGGTGGCCGAGATCGTGCCGGTGCGCGAAGTGCCGCGTGACCACGATCAGATTTCACTCTTCACCACCGGCGGCGCGATCCTTTTGGAGGGCAACCCGGCGGTGATCGGGTTCAACCCGGTCGGCGTGATCACTGCCGATATGACGATCGGATCCGGGGCGCTCTCTGGCTTCACGATCAACGGCATGCCGGTGCCCTCGGGCGATGACGGTGTTCTGGGGGGCGGCACGCTAGGCGCCGCCATTGCGATCCGCGACGATCTTGCGCCGGGGGCACAGGCGGACCTCGACGCACTGGCACGCGACCTGATCGAACGGTTTGAAACCCCGACCGTCGACCCGACACTTCTTGCCGGCCAGCCGGGGCTTTTTACCGATGGCGGCCTGATCCTTGATCCGCTGCTGGAGGAAGGGTTGGCCGGACGCATCCGGCTGAACGGTATCGTCGACCCGGCGCAGGGCGGCCAGCTTTGGCACCTGCGCGACGGGCTTGGCGCCGTTGCGCAGGGCAATGTCGGCAATGCCACACTTCTGAACGCGCTTGGCACCGCGCTCAGCGATCCGCGCGTGGCCTCATCGGGCTCGTTCATC
>NZ_JBARVQ010000909.1:0-4982 GCF_049646345.1 Albidovulum sp.
GGTGAGATTGGTCAGCAGCTTGCCTGTGTTCGGGCATTCGGCGGCATAACCTGCGCGGGTATTGGTAAAGACCTCGGCACCGCCATAGTTCGGGCCAAAGACATCGTCGCCACCCGCCAGATAGGTCAGCTCAAAATTGGCGTTCATGGGATGCGGTTCCCAGCCAAGGAAGACGATCGGCTTGCCGTCGCCATCAGCATTGCCGACTTGCGCCAGCATGCCCTGTTCCGAGCTTTCGATCACTTCAAAACCTTCCATCCCGAACTGGTTCGCCGCGATCATGTCGATGATCAGGCGGTTGCCGTCATTGCCCGGCTCAATGCCGTAGATCTTGCCGTCCAGCGCGTCCTTCTGCGCGGCAATGGCCGCAAAATCGGTGATGCCAAGATCGGCACCCGCTTTGTTGGTGGCCAGCGTGTATTTCGCGCCTTCAAGGTTGCGGGCGATGGTCTCAACGGTGCCCGCCTCGCGGTAGGGGGCGATGTCGGCCTCCATCGTCGGCATCCAGTTGCCGAGGAAGACGTCGATATCGCCTTCGGCGAGGCCGGTATAGGTGACGGGTACCGACAGGACCTTGACGTCGGTGTCGTAACCGAGCGCCTCAAGGATCGTCGTGGCGACGGCCGTCGTCGCGGTGATGTCGGTCCAGCCCACATCCGAAAAGACGATTTCATCACAACCTTCGGCAAAGGCCGGGGCGGCAGTCAGCGCGGCGGTCGCAAGCAGCGTCGCGCGCAGGGTTTTGGTGAGGTTCATCTTGTGCTCCCTGTTTCTTGATTGACGAGTCAATAAACTTGCAATTCGCCGTGTGACGCAAGGTTTTTTTTCGATCCCTGCGGAGAATCCGGCGATTTGTGTGCCTGAGCGTAGTTCAGCAGGTGAGATTCTAAAAGAAGTGACACGGAGTGACGATTTTTTCTTGATTGACGAGTCAATGAAAGGTCGGATAGCGAGGGAATCGTAAGAAAAGGAGCGAGGTGATGCCGAAAGTTGGGATGGAGCCGATTCGCAAAGCGGCTTTGGTCAAGGCGACGATCACCGAGATCGGTCGCGTGGGTTCGCTGGACGTGACGGTCAGCCAGATCGCCAAGCGTGCTGGCATGTCCTCGGCGCTGGCGCACCACTATTTCGGATCGAAGGAACAGATATTCCTTGCCGCGATGCGCCATGTCATGACGCTTTACGGGGCTGAGGTGCGGGGCGCTCTGGCGGCTGCCGATGATCCGCGGGGCCGGATCAACGGCATTATCCGGGCCAGCTTTACCACCTCGAACTTCCGGCGCGAGGTGATCGGCGCCTGGCTGAACTTCTACGTTCTCGCCCAGCAACAGGAAGAGGCCGCGCGCCTTCTTGGCATCTATCAACGGCGAATGCAGTCGAATCTTGTCCATGCGCTGAAACCTTTGATCGGCGACCGGGCAGGGGCGCTGGCAGTTGGCATCGGCGCGATGATCGATGGCGTCTATATCCGAGAGGCGTTGAAGCACGGCACGCCCGACGGCTTGGCCGCGGCCGCCATCGTCACCGACTATCTCGACGGCGAACTGAAGGCCCGATGAAGGCGCAACCGACAGCCAGCCATTTCGTTGATGGCGCCTATCTGGAAGACACCGCGGGCGCGGCGATTGACGTCGTCTATCCGGCGACGGGCGAAGTGATTGCACGGGTGCATGAGGCGACGCCTGCGGTGATCGACCGGGCTCTGGCCTCGGCCACTCGTGCGCAAGGTGACTGGGCCGCCCGCCCACCCGTCGAACGCGCCCGCATCCTGCGCCGCGCCGCCGATATGATGCGCGAACGCAACCGCGAACTGTCGGAACTGGAGACGCTTGATACTGGCAAGCCGTTGCAGGAAACGCTGGTGGCGGATGCGACCAGTGGAGCGGACGCGCTGGAATATTTCGCAGGCCTGGCACCCACCGTGACAGGGGAGACGATCCCCCTGGGCCGCGACTTCGTCTATACGATCCGCGAGCCTCTGGGCGTCTGCGTCGGTATCGGCGCCTGGAACTATCCAACCCAGATCGCCTGCTGGAAGGGTGCACCTGCGCTGGCTTTGGGCAATGCGATGGTCTTCAAGCCGTCTGAAGTCACGCCGCTATCTACCTTGAAAGTTGCGGAAATTCTGGTTGAGGCCGGGTTGCCCGCCGGGCTTTACAATGTGGTGCAAGGGCGCGGTGCTGTTGGGGGTGCGCTGATTTCGGACCCGCGCGTCGCCAAGGTGTCGCTGACCGGATCGGTCGAGACCGGCAAGAGGGTCTATGCGACGGCCGCCGCCGGGATGCGTCATGTGACGATGGAACTGGGCGGCAAGTCGCCCCTGATCGTCTTCGACGACGCCGATATCGAGGATGCGGTGGGCGGCGCGATGCTGGGAAATTTCTATTCCGCAGGCCAGGTCTGTTCCAATGGCACAAGGGTTTTCGTGCAGAAGGGGATCAAGGAAAAATTCCTCGCGCGGCTGGCAGAGCGGACGAAGGCGATCCGTCTGGGCGATCCGATGGACGAGGCGACGCAGATGGGGCCGCTGGTCTCCGAGGCGCAGCTAGAGAAGGTTCTGGGTTATGTCCGCAAGGGACAGGAAGAGGGCGCGCGGCTGGTCACCGGCGGCGGGCGTGGACCGGCGGGGTCGGGCTTCTATCTGGAGCCCACCGTGTTTGCCGATGTCACGGACGAGATGACCATTGCGCGGGAAGAGATCTTTGGTCCGGTGGTGGCGGTGCTTGATTTTGAAGATGAGGAAGAGGTCGTAACCCGTGCCAATAAAACGGAATTTGGTCTATCGGCGGGTGTGTTTACCCGCGATCTGACCCGCGCACACCGGATGGTTGCGGGGCTGCAGGCCGGGTCCTGCTGGATCAATGCCTACAACCTCGCCCCGGTCGAAGCGCCCTTTGGGGGCGTGAAGCTCTCGGGCGTCGGGCGCGAAAACTCAAAGGCGGCGGTTGAGCACTACAGCCAGGTGAAGTCGGTCTATGTCGGCATGGGCGCGGTCGACGCGCCCTATTGAGAGGTCGGGCCGACGGCCCGGGCCACGCCCCGCCCACCCACCCGCGTGCCCCGGGGCCGTCGGGCGGAGAGGTCGGGAATGGAAAGAACATGGATGGCTGCGTCCATCCGGAGAGAAGTGGAGACGATCATGCAAGCCGATTATGTCGTTGTAGGCGCCGGGTCCGGTGGCTGCGCCATGGCCTACCGGCTGGCCGAGGCAGGCAAATCTGTGATCGTGATCGAACATGGCGGGAGTGATGCGGGCCCCTTCATCCAGATGCCGGGCGCGCTCTCATATCCGATGAACATGTCGCTCTATGACTGGGGGTTCCGGTCAGAGCCAGAACCCAATCTGAACAACCGCCAGCTCGCCACGCCGCGCGGCAAGGTGATCGGCGGGTCGTCCTCGATCAACGGCATGGTCTTTGTGCGGGGGCACGCCAATGATTTCGAGCATTGGGCCGAGGCGGGGGCCACAGGCTGGTCCTATGCCGATGTGCTGCCCTATTACCGGCGGATGGAGACCTGGCATGGCGGCAATGGCACAGCCAGCGAATTCCGCGGCAATTCCGGCCCTTTGCATGTCTCGCGCGGACCGCGCAAGAACCCGCTGTTTCACGCCTTTGTCGAGGCCGGACGGCAGGCGGGCTATGAGGTTACCGAGGACTATAACGGCGAGAAACAGGAAGGCTTTGGCCCGTTCGAGGCGACAATCTACAAGGGGCGGCGCTGGTCGGCGGCGAATGCCTATCTGAAGCCTGCGCTGAAGCGCGAGAATTGCACACTTGTGCGGGCCTTTGCCCGCAAGGTGGTGATCCGCGACGGCCGTGCCGTGGGTGTGGAAGTGGAACGGTCTGGCCGCATTGAAGTGATATCAGCGCGTGCCGAGGTGATTCTGGCCGCGTCGTCGATCAATACGCCGAAGCTCCTGATGCTGTCGGGGATCGGGCCCGCGGCGCATCTGGCGGAACATGGGATCGAGGTTGTCGCGGATAGAAAGGGTGTGGGCGCGAACCTGCAGGATCATCTTGAAATCTATATGCAATTCGCCTCCAAGCAGCCGATCACGCTGTACAAATACTGGAACCTCTGGGGCAAGGCTTTTGTCGGGGCGCAGTGGCTGTTTACGAGGACCGGGCTCGGCGCGTCGAACCAGTTTGAAAGCTGCGCCTTCATCCGCTCGGACAAGGGGGTCGACTACCCGGATATCCAGTATCACTTCCTGCCCATCGCCGTGCGTTACGACGGTAAGGTCGCCGCCGAGGGGCACGGGTTTCAGGCCCATACCGGGCCGATGCGGTCGAAATCGCGCGGGGCGGTGACGCTGCGCTCGGCCGATCCGAAGGATGCGCCTGCGATCCGCTTCAACTACATGTCGCATCCCGATGATTGGGAAGAGTTCCGCAAATGCGTGCGCCTCACGCGCGAGATCTTTGCACAAGAGGCGTTCGAGCCTTACGTGAAGCATGAGATCCAGCCCGGCCCCGGCTATCAGACGGATGACGAGATCGACAGTTTCATCCGCGAACATGCCGAAAGCGCCTATCACCCCTGTGGTACTGCGAAGATGGGGCGCGCTGATGATCCGCTGGCAGTCGTGGACCCGGAGGCCCGTGTGATCGGGGTCGAGGGGCTGCGTGTCGCCGACAGTTCGATCTTTCCGCGCATCACCAATGGCAACCTCAATGCGCCCTCGATCATGGTCGGCGAAAAGGCCGCCGATCATGTGCTGGGCAAGGGCATGCTGGCGCCCGCGAATTCCGAGCCCTGGAATTCGCCCCGCTGGCAGGACGCGCAGCGCTGAAAACCGGTATCGGCCGCGGCTTCGCCTTGGCCGACCCGCCGGGGAGGGTTCCACCTGACGCGTTTCATAGGGTTTGAAACGTAAGCGTCCGACCTGACCGCCTCTATGAAGCAGTTTTCCAGGGCAGCAGGTCATCGACGCGGTTGATCTTGTAGTCTGGGATGCGGGCGAGCGTGTCTACGAGCCA
>NZ_JBARVQ010000910.1:0-3978 GCF_049646345.1 Albidovulum sp.
AACGAGATTTGCTTGGGCATTAGCGCCTTGACCCCGCCGCCGCGCCCGGAGGACCTTCACGAAACCCTCCTGGAATTTTCTGATAACCGGCTTCTGATTGATTTGTGTGGTGAGTTTGACCGCAACCTTGCACAGATCGAGCATCAGTTAGGGGTCCATATCCTGCGCCGCGGCAACCAGATCGCCGTCGTGGGATCGGCTGAGGCGCGCGGTCAGGCGGCAGCGGTTCTGCAAACGCTCTACGGCAGACTCGAATCCGGTCGTCCGATTGATGCGGGCGAGATTGATGCCGCGATCCGCATGAGTGAGGGCACAAGGGCCGAACCCAAAAGCCTCGACGAACAGCTTGAGATGTTCGCGGGCGGCAAATACGAAATCCGCACCCGCAAGAAACAGGTCGAGCCGCGAACCGAGGCACAGAAAGCCTATGTGAAGAACCTGTTTTCCAATGAACTCGGCTTCGGTATCGGCCCGGCGGGCACCGGCAAGACCTATCTCGCGGTTGCCGTCGGCGTGACCATGTTGATCGGCGGCCATGTCGACAAGATCATCCTGTCGCGCCCGGCGGTCGAGGCGGGTGAGCGCCTGGGCTTCCTGCCCGGCGACATGAAGGAAAAAGTCGATCCCTATATGCAGCCGCTTTACGACGCGCTGAACGATTTCCTGCCAGCCAAGCAGGTTCTGAAGCTGATGGAGGAAAAGCGGATCGAGATCGCGCCGCTGGCCTTCATGCGCGGCCGGACGCTGGCCAATGCCTTCGTCGTGCTGGATGAGGCGCAGAATGCCACGACCATGCAGATGAAGATGTTCCTGACCCGTCTGGGCGAGGGCAGCCGCATGGTGATCACCGGCGACCGCACCCAGATCGACCTGCCGCGCGGCACCTCTTCGGGCCTGAACGATGCCGAACGTATCCTGAAGGACGTGAAGGGCATCAGCTTTAACTACTTCACCGCGAAGGATGTCGTGCGACATCCGCTTGTGGCCCGCATCATCGAGGCCTATGACGCCGAGGATGGAGCCACTGGTTGACACGATGATCGAGGATGCGCGCTGGGAGGCCCTTGGCCTGCCTGCGCTCGCCGATCGTGCCGCGCGCGGGGTGCTTGCGGAACTGGGGTTGCCGGGTATCGGGTTCGAAATCAGCCTCCTCGGCTGCGACGACGCCCGTATCGCCACGCTCAACGCCGATTTCCGCGGCAAACCGCAGCCGACCAATGTACTCTCATGGCCGTCGGAGGAACGCGCCGCCGAAGAGGATGGCCGCGCCCCCGATCCGGTTGTGCCGGGCGAGGCTGAGATGCCCGAGGAACTAGGCGATATTGCCATCGCCTGGGAAACCTGCGCCCGCGAATCCGGTGAACAAACCAAGCCGGTGACGGACCATGTCACCCATTTGCTCGTTCACGGAGTGTTGCATTTACTCGGCTATGACCATGTAAGAGAGCACGATGCCGCCCTCATGGAGTCGACGGAAGCACGAATTCTTGCAAAGATGGGTATACCGAACCCATATGAGTGAACCGGCGCCTGAAAGGGCCGTGTTATTTGGAAAGGAAAAATGGGCGAATCCGCAGACGGGTCTATTTTGGCGCAGGACGCGCCCGACCCCTCAGACATTAGCGAACAACGCGGCTTTTTCGGCCGCATCATTGATGCCTTCTCTCCCTCGGACAGTGAGACCGATCCGGAGACCGAGCCGCAGGACGATGCGGCCCGCACAGTCTTGGCCACCCCCCTGCCCGGCATCGGCAACCTGCGCCGCATGCGGGTCGAGGACGTGGCGATCCCTAAAGCCGAAATCGTGGCCGTACCCGTGTCGGCGACGTTGGACGATCTGGTTTCGCATTTCCGAGAGAGCGGCTTTTCCCGGCTGCCGGTCTTCAAGGGTACGCTCGACAGCCCGTTGGGGCTGATCCACCTGAAAGATCTGGCGTTGGAACAGGCGTTCAGCGATCCGAAACCACGGTTCAACCTGCGCAAGATGCTGCGGCCGCTGCTTTACGCGCCGCCTTCGATGCCGATCGGCGTGCTGTTGCAGAAGATGCAGTCCGAACGCATCCACATGGCGCTTGTCATCGACGAATATGGCGGTGTCGACGGGCTGGTGACGATCGAGGATCTGATCGAGACCGTGATCGGCGAGATCGAAGATGAACACGACACGTCCGAAGACGGCCTCTGGCACGAGGAAAAGCCGGGCCAGTTCATTGTGCAGGCCCGTGCGCCGCTGGATGAGTTCGAGGCCGAGGTGGGCGTCAAGCTGGCCGAGGCCGAAGAGGATGAAGAGATCGACACACTTGGCGGTCTCGTCTTCATGCTGATCGGCCGGGTGCCCGCGCGGGGTGAGGTCATCCGCCATGACAGCGGGGCGGAGTTCGAGGTGATCGACGCCGATCCCCGTCGCATCAAACGGCTGAGGGTCCGCCTGCCGCAGGCCGCGGCCTGATCGTGATATTTCGGCCTTTGAGCTTCTTCCGGCGTGAAAACCGGCCGGACGGGTTGCGCCTTGCGCTCGCCGCCCTTTTGGGCGCGGTCATGGCACTCGGGCAGGCCCCATGGTCGCTCTGGTGGCTCGCTGTGCCCGCCCTGACTTTTCTGACGCTTCTGATTGCGGTGGAACGACGGGCAATGCAGGCGGTCTGGCTGGGCTGGATCGCCGGGGCGGGCTATTTCGCGGCCAGTCTTTTCTGGATCGTAGAGCCGTTCTTTGTCGATGCCGGGACCTATGGCTGGATGGCCCCGTTCGCGCTGCTCTTCATGTCGTTTGGTATGGCACTGTTCTGGGCTCTGTCGGCCGGGATCGGCGCCTTGGGGCGGGGGCCCTGCCCCCGTGCGGTTGGATTTGCAATCGGCCTGACCGCTACCGATCTTCTGCGCGGTTACATCTTCACCGGATTTCCCTGGGCCCTGATCGGCCATATCTGGATCGGCACGCCCGTGGCGCAGGCTGCGGCCCTTGTCGGGCCGGTCGGTCTGTCGGCGCTGACCGCGTTTGCGGCGGCCCTGCCGGTTCTGGCGCGGGCGACACCGACCCGCATCGGCCTTGCCGCACTCTCCGTCACAGCACTTGGCGGCGTCTGGGCGATCGGCACCGCGCGATTGGCCAAACCCGAGGCCCCGCGCGATCCGGCAATCCAAGTCCGCCTGATCCAGCCCAACGCTGCCCAGCATCTGAAATGGCGTGGCGATATGTGGCGCATCTTCCTTGACCGGCAGATGGAGCAGACCGCAGAGCCTGCGAAAGAGCCGCTGGACCTCATCGTCTGGCCGGAAACCGCGGTGCCCTTTCTGCTGTCGGATTCGGGCGGCTTCTTTAAGGCCCTGTCAGAGCGGTCTGGCGGCGTGCCGGTCGTCGTCGGGATCCAGCGTGAAGAGGGCTTGCGCTTTTTCAACAGTCTTGCCGCCATTGATGGCGAGGCGCGGGTGACTGCCGTTTACGACAAATGGCACCTTGTCCCTTTCGGCGAATACATCCCCTTCGGCGATGTGATGGCCAGGTTCGGTATCACCGCTTTTGCCGCACAGCAGGGCAATGGCTACAGCCCCGGCCCCGGCCCCCGTATACTTGACCTTGGCCGGGCCGGGCAGGTGCTGCCACTCATCTGCTATGAGGCGGTCTTTCCACAGGACCTGCGGATGAAAGACGACCGCCCCGACTGGATCTTGCAGATCACCAATGACAGCTGGTTCGGTAATATCGCGGGCCCCTACCAGCATCTGGCGCAGGCGCAGCTCCGGGCCATTGAACAGGGATTGCCGCTGCTCCGGTCCGCCAATACCGGGGTGACTGCAGTCATAGACGCTAAGGGACGAATAAAGAACGACCTAGCACTGAACACACAAGGCGTGCTCGATACGGCCGTTCCCCCATCTCTGGCACCAACGCTCTACGCCCGAACGGGTGACATACCGGCAACAATCCTTGTCATAGCGGCGCTTTCCGGCCTCATCCTAGTACGCCGCAGACAATCGGAT